>CAZBJC010000030.1:0-4761 GCA_964492145.1 Candidatus Woesearchaeota archaeon | reverse complement strand
AAAAAGTAAAGTGTTGAATTTCCAACTTTCATATTGCTTGTTTTTATTTCTCTTTCAGAAATTAATTCAGACAAAAATGCTGATGCAAATAAAGTATCAACTCCAATTTCTTTTGAAATTTGAACTGGCAGACTTGGCCCATTCTTTTTTATAAAATTTTTTATTTTTTCTTTTATTTCTGTTGTATCTTGTTGAGGCATACCAAAATTAAAAACAAGAGGATTATAAATATTGTTATTAACCACAGAAATTTACTTAAACAGAAGATAAATCTCTTTTTTTATGTTAGTTACTAATGGAACAGGATATGATAGTTTAATAGATGCTTATGAAAGAGGAGAAATTTCTCAAGGAAGTGAGATAATTGTTGATTTTAAAAGAAAAAAATTTTTTGATAATTATGTTCCTGAAGCAAGCTCTATTGCTTTTAATAAAAAAGGAGTTTTGCATTTTGTAAATCATGATTCTGATCCTTCTATTGGAAGAGCTTTGAATTTAAACGATTTAACAAGAATTGGAGGTTGGGGGGCTGTTGTGTTATCTCAAGAAAGAGAAAAATATGAAACAAGATTCAGGGCTTAATCCATTTTACTTCATAATATAAAATATCTTCTTCTTCGTCTATTATTGCTAAAAGCAAACTCTTTTTTGTAGAGTGAGCAACTCTATTTTTTGCAGAAAAATCATGCCAGGATAATTTTTCTGATTCATGGCTGACAAAAACAATCCATTTTGCGTGAGCTTGTTTTGGTTTTTTGCCTTTGTCATAAACTCTAAAATCTGCTCCAAATTTTAAAGCAGTTTTAACTATATATCCTTTTTTTCTTAAATCTTTAAAGATAGTATATTTTAGATGAAATCTTTTGTCGATATTTTGAAGTTTTTTTTCTATTTCTTTTTTTGAAAGTTCTTTATTTTTAAAGAAAATTTTCATCTTGCCTTCTTCAACTAAAAAAAAGGCTTCAGACAAAGAAAACTTTATTTTATCATTTATTTTTTCTCCAAAACTGCTTTTTGAATTTAATGCAAAAGCTTCTTGGGAGTTACTAGTTATTGCTTGTTTTGAAATAAAAGCATTTATTTTTTTCATTATTTTAAAAGAATACAGCAATATTTAAAAATATGGTTTTATT
Source organism: Candidatus Woesearchaeota archaeon (assembly GCA_964492145.1). Lineage (GTDB taxonomy): Archaea > Nanobdellota > Nanobdellia > Pacearchaeales > GW2011-AR1 > WJLC01. Next base: position 3,628 of record CAZBJC010000030.1, on the reverse strand, counting down.
AGCAAAAACATGAGATTCACTTTTTTGACTGGGATTTTAATTTTAGTGCTAGTCTTAGCTCTCTTATAAAGAGAGATTTAATTAAATCTAAATCTTTTAAAAATGATTCAATATCCTAATATTTTTAAGCGTCGTGAAACAGGAAATGTTTTTGCTAATGAATATGTTTTTGTTAGAGATGAATCTTGTCAAGGAAAAAATTATACTCTTAAAGGATTGTATAATTTTTTAAGAACCCCTGAGGTAAATTCTAGTGTAATTGCAATTTCTCAAGATGTTCAGAAAGATTTGGCAAGATACAAAGAGCTTAGAGAGAGAAGAAAGAATTCTAGGACCAAGAAGCCGAATACAAAAACTCTTGAAGCACGAGTATAAAAAATTTATAAACTCTTGAAATCATTTGTTAATATGAGCAATTATAATTTTAAAAAAATAGAAAAAAAGTGGCAGAAAAAGTGGGAAGAAAAAAAGATTTTTGAAGTTAAAGAAGATATTAAAAAAAAGAAATATTATGTCCTTGATATGTTTCCTTATCCTTCTGGTGAAGGGCTTCACATCGGGCATGCTTTTGTTTTTAGTTTAGGAGATATTTTTGCAAGATTCAAAAGATTGCAAGGATTCAATGTTCTCTACCCCATCGGATATGATGCATTAGGTTTGCCTGCTGAAAATGCTGCTATTAAAGCTGGAATTCATCCTTCTAAATACACTGAAAAATCTATTGCTAATTTTATGAAACAGCAAAAAGCAATGGGATGGAGTTATGACTGGAGCCGGTTAGTTAAGACTTCTGATCCTGGTTTTTATAAGTGGGACCAGTGGATATTTCTTAAAATGCTTGAAAAAGGAGTTGCTTATAGAAAAAAGGCTCCTGTTAATTGGTGCCCTAAGTGCAAAACAGTTCTTGCAAATGAGCAAGTTGTAAATGGAAAATGCTGGAGACATACAGACACTAATGTGGAGATAAAGCATCTTGAGCAGTGGTTTTTTAAAATTACCAATTATGCTGATGAACTGCTTGACAAATTAGACGAATTAAATTGGCCAGATAATGCAAAAAAAAGACAAAAAAATTGGATTGGAAAAAGTTATGGAACTGAAATTTTATTTGAAATTGAGACTGATGGAGAAAAACAAAAATGGCCTATTTTTACAACTCGTCCTGATACAATTTTTGGGGTTAGTTTTATGGTTGTTAGTGCTCAACATCCGAGATTAATGGAGTTAGTTACAGATGAGCAAAAAAAACAAGTTGAAGATTTTTTAAAAAAATTAAAATCTGTGAGTGAGAAAGAATTGGCAGAAATGGAAAAGCAAGGAGTTTTTACTGGAAGTTATGCAATTAATCCTTTGACAAATGAAAAAGTTCCTGTTTATGCTGGAAACTTTGTTGTTGCAGATTATGGAAGTGGAATGGTTATGGCTGTTCCTGCTCATGACCAGAGAGATTTTGAATTTGCTGAAAAATATAATATCCCTATAAAAGTGGTGATTCAGCCAAAAGAATATAAAATTTATGAAAGAGACGGACAAATACCTAAAGCTTATACTGGAGAAGGTGAATTAATTAATTCTGAAGAATTTACTGGAATGAATAATGAAAAAGCAAAAAAAGAAATCACTAAATTTTTAGAAAAAAAGAAATTAGGTAAAAAAGTTGTTCAATATAAATTAAGAGATTGGTTGATTTCAAGACAAAGATACTGGGGAACCCCTATTCCAATTATTTATTGTGATAAATGCGGGATTGTTCCTGTTCCAGAAAAAGATTTGCCTGTTAAGCTTCCAGAAAAAGTTAAATTTGGAAAAGGAAACCCTCTTAAAACTAATGAAAAATGGTTAAATGTTAAATGCCCTAAATGTGGAGGAAATGCAAAAAGAGAAACAGACACTATGGATACTTTTGTTAATTCTTCTTGGTATTATTTAAGATACACAGACTCTCATAATAATAAAAAAATATTTGATGAGAAAAAAGTAAATTATTGGTGCCCAGTAAATCAATATATTGGAGGGCCTGAACATATAACTGCTCATTTGATTTATATTAGATTTTATACTAAATTTTTAAGAGATATTGGATTATTAAATTTTAATGAACCTGCTTTGAGATTATTTAATCAAGGGATTGTTCATGGTCCAGATGGAGAAAAAATGTCTAAAAGCAGAGGAAATATTATTGAGCCTTTTGATATGATTGAAAAATATGGAGCAGATACTTTGAGATTAGCTTTGGTTTCTTTTGCATCTCCTGATAAAGATAGCATCTGGGATGAAAAGATTGTAGCAGGAAGTCATAAATTTTTAAATAAGATTTATGAATACTTTGAAAATTTTAAACCAGGAAAAACCAATGCAAGAGTTGAAAGCAAGTTAAATAAAACAATAAAAGAAGTGACTGAACTGATTGAGAATTTTAAGCATAATCTTGCTGTGATTAAAATAAGGCAGTTGTTTGAATCTTTTTTAAATCAAGAAATTGATAAAAAAACAGCAGAGAAATTTTTAATTCTTTTAGGTGTTTATTGCCCTTATATTGCAGAAGAGCTTTGGGAAAAAATGAAAAATAAAGGATTTATTTCTTTGTCAAAATGGCCTGAAGCTGATGAAAATAAAATTAATAAAGAATTTGAAAAACAAGAGCAAGCTGTGGAGAAGATAGTCAAGGATATAGTAAATATCTTGAATATCATTAAAGCAAGAGGAGAAAAAAAAGATTCTGTGTATGTTTATGTACTCCCTAATGAATTGAAATTATATGATGAAAATAAAGTAAGCAAAAAAGTTGGAAAAAAAGTTAAGATTTTTGCAGTTAATGATAAAAATAAATATGATCCTACTAATAAAAGCAAAAACACTAAGCCTGGAAAGCCGGGGATATATTTAGAGTAATAGAATTTAATACTGATATCTTGTATAAAATTAATTAAATTTATTTAATCTTCCTGACTAAAGTTATTTTTTTGCCATCATGGGCACCAATTCCAAGAGTGATATTTGCTGAAATAATTTTATGTTTTGGAAATAATTTTTTGAGATTATAAATTCCTGCATCACATGCTAAAACAATCTGAACATTTCCGTGCAGCTGACTTTTTTGTAATTGAGAGTAATCACAAGGAGTTCCTATTAAATCTACATCAACAATATTAAAACCTTCTTTTTTTAATTTTTTAGCTAATCCTTTCATAACTTTTTCCCCGCCAGTCTTGCAAATTCTAGCACAAGCATTACAGGATATAATTCCTATTTTATCTGTTTTTTTTAATTCTTTTTTTATATCCTCATAAGCTCTTTTTTTTGTAATTATCATAATGCAAAATAGAATTTAAAGTATTTAAATTTTGGTTTTTAAAGATTGTTTAGAGTAATATAAAATAGATTTTCAATACTTATAATTCTTTTAAAGCATTAATAGCTTTGATTTTTATGGCATCTCGATTAGTTAAAATTGTTAGTTCAGTTCTACCTTTGCATACTAAAGTTTTAGAACCTGCTCAAGAAGTAAGAATTGTTTTTCAGCAAAGTTTTGATTTTCATATTCCAGAAAAAAAAAGACATGTATCGCTTGGAAATTTTTATGAGTATATGACTCAAGGATTATGGGGAGGGAAATTGCAAAATCGTG
>CAZBJC010000029.1:0-4959 GCA_964492145.1 Candidatus Woesearchaeota archaeon | reverse complement strand
AAAACAAGGATTAGAAAATAAAGCTTTTATTCATTGGAAAAATTTCTGGAAAGAAGATTTAGGGGAATATGATTTAATTGTTATGTTTCAATTTTCAACTATTATGAAACGATTAGAAAAAAAATTAAAAAAAGAATTAAAGCCCTCTGCAAGAATTATTTCTTATTATTGGAAATTTCCTAACTGGAAGATTAAGAATAAAAAGGAAAATATATTTGTTTATCAAAAATGAAAAAATATGAATTTAATCTTTTAATTGGAACTGTTTTAACTTTATTTGGAATAATTTTATTGTGTAAAATAAAAATAAATTCTTTTTTAAGCTGGATGATTATAATTATTGGAAAGATTATTGTTATTTTTAGTGTCATGGAGTATATAGATTATAAAAGAATGATAAAAGGGGAAGATTTAAACAAGGATAATAAATTTAAAAAAATAATAAGAAAATTAAGACGAGATTAACCTTTTAATAGATTATAAATTCCTAAGATTAATATTGCTGTTGCAGCTATTGTTTTCCATGCGAGAATTGCAGGAAGAGGTGCCCAAAGTATTACAGCAATAATTAAAAGAATTACTCCTTGTGTTTGAGGTTTTAAAATCATTTTATGAACTTTTTTTTAATTCTTTTTGAACATGATAATAAACTGCTCCTGCAGCAGAAATCGCAGTAACTAAGATTATCACAGATGAAGTTGTAGCAGGGTCTATTGAGATTAAAGCAGTTTTAACAGAATAGGCTCCAAATACAAAGATTACAAAGTAAAAAACTAATTGAGAGATAAATTCCCCTCCTGTTGTTTCAGAATTTTTAATTATTTTTTTAAGATAATAAGCTAAACCAAAACCTATAACAAGAAGCAATAAAGCTCCTGTAAATGCTGGAATTGTAATTAGAATTGAAGAGAAGAAATTAGAGATTACAGGAATTCCTAATTGGTTTAATCCTAGATTAATAAAAATAATGTAAACAGACCATCTTATAATAAGCAATGCTAATTCAGTAAAACTTGCTTTAACATGTTTATTTAAATCAATTTTTTCAGATAATTTTCTTAATGCTAAATCAATTATCTTTCCTAAGAGGACTCCAATAATGATTATTCCTAATGCAAAAAAACTATTTATTGCTAATTGCTTTATTGTTAATCCTGTAAAAGATTCTTGGATTATTTCATAAATTCCCATGTTTTATTTTATAAAGTTCTAAGGGTTTTTAAGTTTAATCTTTGAAGTATTCGCCTCTTTTTAATTTTTCAATAATATATTTTGCAGCAATTTTCATTTTCTCTTTATTGCTTGATTTATTAGTTCCATGCAATCTGTATATAAAACAATCCAAGTCTAATTTTTTCAATTTAAATCCTGCTCCTATAATTTGAAGCCATAAGTCATAATCTTCGCTGTTTTTTAGATTTTCATCTAATTTTACTTTTTCAAAAACTTTTTTCCTGAGCATTACACTCCCTCCAGGAATAAATCCTGGTTTTGACTTATCTGGGTCAAGCAACTGAGCTGGAGTCATGCTATCTATGTTGTCTCTCTTACTTGATTCAATTAAAATTTCTTTTGGATTTTTCTTAAATTTTATTGCAGTTTTTCTTGCAAGATTCCCATCTTCATACAATACAACTAAATCACCATAAACCATATCTATTTCAGGATTATTATCTAAAAATTCTGATTCTTGCTTTAATCTATTTTGAATCATAAAATCATCTGCATCTAAAAAGCTAATATACTCTGCTTTAGCATTATCAATTCCTGTATTTACTGCTCCGCATCTTCCTTTATTTATTTTATGATGGATTGGCTTTACTCTTGAATCTTTTTTAGAAAGATTGTCTATTATTTCTTTTGTTTTATCTGTAGAACAATCATTTATTATAATTATTTCAAAATCTTTTATTGATTGGGATAAAACTGAATTAACTGCCTGCTCTATATATTTTTCTTCATTATATGCTGGAATTATCACTGATATTTTTGGATTATTCATCTTTTTTTGCTTCTTTTTGTAAATTGTCTAAATTTTTTAAACCTTCTGATATCTTCTCAGATTTTTTTTCATCATCTTTATTTTTAGCAATTATTTTGTAGAGGTCATAAGTTTGTTTTCCAATATCTTCCCATTTATATGTTTGTGCTCTTTTTATCCCTCTTCTTGCAAATCTTTCTCTTAATTTATAATCTTTTAAAAGTGTTAAAATTGCCTTTGTGAAAAGTAATGTATTCAAAGGGATGCAAATGCCAGCATTTCCAATTATCTCTGGAAGTCCGCCTTTATCGGATGCTACAATTGCTTTTCCACATGCCATTGCTTCTAAAACAGTCATACCAAAAGATTCATATCTTGACGGTTGCACATAAACTATTGATTCATTGTAAAGTTTTGCTAATTCCTCTCTGCTCAAGGCCTCTCTCTTCCAGATAAATCTTTTAGGGTATTTTTCTTCTAAATATTCAAATTCTTTTTTTACTTTTTCCATACTCGGAGGCATTATCTTATAGGGGGGTGCAATTACTACAAATTTAACTTCTTTATTTAATCTGAGAACATTATTAGAAATTTTTGCAACTAAGTCGATGCCTTTTTCAGGACTAAATCTCCCAACATAAGTTATTTTCTTTTCTTCAGGAATAGAATTGTCAGGATGAAAAACTTTTAAATCAACACCATTAGGTATATAAAACACTTTTTTTTCTTTGATATTATAATCATCTAACATTTCGCTTTTTAATTTCCTTGATACTGTTATAACAGCATCAGCATAACTTAAAGTACTTTCTTTCCATTTTTCAACACCAAAATATTTTTTTTCTTCATTTGACATAAATCTTAATCTATTTTTTTCAAGCAAATGAAAAGTATGTATCCATTTTAAATTTTTAAAATACTTTGCCATTAATGCTCCTGTCATTGTAATATGAGAATGAATTAAATCAAATTTTGATCTTGAATTTTCTTTTATTATTTCTTCAATAACTTTATTATCAAAGATAATAATAGAAAATTTCTTTTCTATCATAAAATCCTTTACAGGAAATTCAATTTGAGTATCAATAGTATGAATTACTCTTTTCCCTTCCCCTATAAATTCCTCTCTCTTATAATTTCCACGCCCTCCAGTAAAAATATGGACTTCAACTCCTAATTTAGCTAGTTCTTTAGTTAAATAAAAAGTGTGTATTGCCACACCTTTATTTGTAGCACTATCTTTTTCAGGATATTGAGGGGTTATAATCCCTATTTTAAACGGCCTTTTTAAGAGGCTTTTTAGGTTATAAATTATGCCTTTAAGCATGTTTTTAGTACCTTAGATTTACTTAAAAAGCTTACTATTGAGTAATTTGCCTTAAAAGTAGTAATATTAATTTATAAAAGATTTAATTGAAAAAGAGATTTTTAGTGAATTTATTTTTATAGAAGTTATTATTCTTTAGTGATAATCCCTAATTCTTTTACATATCTTTCATAATTTACTACTCTTCCGAATTTTCCCATTTTTCGTGATTTTTCAGCTGCAAAAGCAATTAAATGGCTTTGAAGAGATTTTTGAGCCGATGTTAGATTATCTTCATAATTTTGAGAGTTTATTGTGCCAAAAAAGTCTTTAATTAATCTTGGGTCACCTCCGCCATGACTCCCTAATGAATGGGTGTCAATTTCTTCAATTTCATCTTCATTTCTTCTCCCTGTATATTTTATCTTTGTTATCTTTCCTCTCCACATATTTCCAGAAATTTCACCTCTTTCAAAATAAACATTTATTTTTCTTGTTGGCTGAAAGCCTCCTGCCCTTAAAATAAAACTTGCTCTAATTTTATTTTTAAAATAAATTAAAACTTCTTGGTTATCACAAACATTATTATCACATTTGAACACACATCTTCCATAAGGGCCTTTTTTAATAGCTTCTAATCTTGCTTCTTCACTTAAATCTGTTGGCGAGATAACATTGTAAGGCCATCTAATTTCTCCTTTATGATTTAAATAAAATTTTCTAGCATCATATAGACAATCTTTTACCGGGCAATTAATGCATCTCTCTGTTGATGTTTTTGGTGCATTTTCTTGTTTAAATATATCTAGAGAGCCTTTTGAAAAAACACTTTTAGGAGTAGATTCTGCTAGCCAAGAAATAATATCTAAATCATGACAAGATTTTGCTAAAATAATTGGAGAGGATTCTTCTTCTTTTCTCCAATTTCCTCTTACATAAGAATGAGCAAAATGCCAATAACCAATTTCTTCTATTAAATCAATACTTATAATTTTTCCTAATTCTCCTGAATCAGCTATTTTTTTTATTGTCTGAAAAAAAGGAGCATATCTTAAAACATGGCAGACAGCTAAACTTTTTTTTGATTTTTCCTGAGCTTTTAAAATTTTTATACATTGAGTAGGATCTGGAGCCATTGGTTTTTCAAGAAGAACATTATATCCTTTATTTAATGCCAATACAGCAAGTTTAAAATGAGTTTTATCTGGAGTAGCAATATAGACTGCATCAAATGGAAGCCCTGATTCAAGAGCATCTTCTCCATATTCAAACATTAATTCTCTTGGGATATCATATTTATCTGCAAAGAAATCTCTTTTTTTATTATCTGGTTCTGCAATTGCGACTACTCTCCCTCCAAGCTCTTTTGACACATAGCAAAATCTGCTTCCTCTATCTCCTAACCCAATTACAAGGCAGTTAAGTTCTACTTCATCTTTCATTATTAAATAATCTTTATTATCTTTAAAAGAATATTTATAATAAATCATATAAGTAATACTCTTGAGGGATACAAAAGCTTTAAAAAACAAATTTTCTTTGTTGAAGATAAATAAAGCGAGGTAAAAAAATGGAAGAAAACGAAACTCAAGAAGCTCCTCAAGAAGAAGTTGAGGAAAAAACTGAAGAATCAGTTGAAGAAACTTCAGAAGAGCCAGAAGCTTCAGAAGAA
>CAZBJC010000028.1:0-5070 GCA_964492145.1 Candidatus Woesearchaeota archaeon | reverse complement strand
TTAATTGGATGCTTTACTTTTTTATATTTTTTAAAATAAAACCAAACTCCTCCAAGAATTAAAACAAAAATTAACCCCCAGCCTATGAGTTTCCAATTTGGCTTTGAAGGTGCTTTTTTGCATTTTCCAATGCAACATTCTGCATCTCTTGCTTGTATTAAATCCCCTTCACAAATTTCACTTTCATTGCAAATGATTCCATGAATATCAGGGTCACCACAAGTTTTATCTGTTGTTAATTCTGAAATGTTTGGCTGAGGAGCACCTGCTTTAACTTCTATATGAATTGGAATTGATTTTAATAATTTCTCGTCTGTTGTTACAGTAAGGCTTCCAGAAAGAATTTTTTCACTGCCTGATGTGATGCTTAAATTAAGATGTCCATTTGAATTTGGAAGAATTCTCGCAAATCTATCAGTTGAGATTGTTACATAAGGTTTTAAAGAATCAGAAAGATTTAATCTAACATTTGTTAAAGCTCCTGTCCCTTTGTTATAAATGTAAATTAATTTTTTTATGCATGAACTATTTGGGAGAGTTACACTATAAGAAGAAGGGGAAATTTGAAAAGAAAAAATTTTTCTTTGCTCAGGATTTATTAAAAGAGAAGCGCGGATTAAATATTTTAATCCTTCTGAATCAAGAGAAATTAATTTTTCTGATTGAGAATTTAATGCTCCTAATTTAAAATTTATTTTATTTTCTCCAGGTTTAAGATTTATTTTATATTCTTTGTTATCTTCATAGTTAGAAATGCCTTCTTTATCGCCTGAAAAAGTTTTTATTTTCATTTTTAATTCAATTTCATTGTCTTGAAAATTATTAATTATAATATCAAAGTCATCTTTAGTTATTATAAATCCGGGATTAATTGAAAAAGGCGCAGAAATATTTTGTATTGTAAAATTTTTAATTAAATCATTAGAGATTGTTTTAGAAGCTTTTTTGTAGGATATGCCTGTTATCTTAATTGAATAATTTCCAGGGGATTTTCCTGAAAGAGGTGCATAAATATAATAAGTTTCATTTATTTTTCCAAGATAAGCATCTATTGCAATTCTTGTATGCCCTTTGTAAAAAAGAATATTTTCTCTAGAAGGAGGGTTTATAAAAATTCCAGAAACATTTGCCATGAGAGTTTCTTCTTGCTTAAAATTTTGTTTCATCTGAATGCTTGCTGGAGAAACAAAAGGAATTATTAAAAAAATAAAAAAGATTATAATTATTAATTTTTCTTTCATATCAAATAAAGAAAAAAAGACTTAATAAAGTTTTTTTATTTACAATCATTTGCTCATTTCTTTTAATTTTTTAAGAACATCACCTAATTCTTTATGAGAAACAGGTTTTTTAGAAAGAGGGGTTCTTGGCTGTGTTGGAGGCAAAATTTTTCTTTGGATATTTTTCCTAAAAGGGATTGCAGGTCTTGCAGGAGGAAATCCTGGACCTCTTGGAGATGGGCCTCTTCTTTTTTTAAATTTAGAGAGAAGCTTAAACCAATAAGGACGCAGTTTATTTCTAAATATTATTCCTAAGATTGTTAAAGCAATTAAGAATAATAAAATCCAAATCCAAGATGAACTTGATTTTTTTGCTACACAGCAAACATCTTCAAAATCATCACAGACATATGAAACCTCTTCTTCATCAGGATAGCATTCACTATATTCGCAAGTTCCATTGTGTTGTTCACATTCTGATAAAGAGACTTGAGGTGTTGAAGGAATTTCACAATCACCTAATGTGCAGCAAGTTTCACCAGATTCAAGCTCTAAAGCTTCAACTACTGTTCCACTACAAGTCTCACTTGAATTGCAAATCTTGCCTCCTAGTTCTGAGCAAGTTTTTAAAGGAATTGAAATCTTTTTTACATTTGAATTTCTTGGCCAAATTGAAGCTAAAATAAATCCTGTATCTTTAATTGTTCCCCAGCATCCTTGAGAATCCTGAACCTGCAAAAGCCAATTCTTTGAATTTATTTTTTCCTGAGGTTCTGTAGATATAGAATATAAAGCTAAAGCTGTGTCAAAAAATTTATTTCCTTGCTTACTCCAATATTGATTCTTTTTTTGATCTTGTAAAATATTATTATAATATTCGTCCTCTCCTGTCAAAGCATATAAAAAAGAATCAGGAAAATATTTTGAATTTGCTTCGGCATTTGTTGTGAGATAAGGAAGATATGATTTAATTTCATAAGATTTTTTATTAAGTGTAAGTGCAGCCCATAAACTTCCTTCATAATTACATTTAGCTCCTTGAATAAAACAAGATGAATCAACTTTCTCAGTTGTTTGACCATAAGAAGACGCACGAGAAGTGTCCCCTGAAACATGAATTACTGATGAATCTTTTTGCTTAAATAATAAATTTGTTTTAAATTCATCTTCACAAGAGATTACAAATTCTTTTCCATAACAAACTGGCTTGATTTGAAGCCACCAATCTCCACTTGAAAGACTAAAGCAAGAGCGCATATTTGTACTTAAATGACTTAAAGTTTTGTCATCATCAATATTAAAAGAATGTTCTTCATTATCATAATTTAGAGTGCAATGTGTTGCTGAATTACTATCGACTTGAAGATACCAGATTACATTGCTTGGAGAAGCATTTTGAGAAAGAAGCCAAGTTTCTGCTTTAGTTGTATCAGCTGAAATAGACGATAGAGCTAAGATTGCTTGAGCAGTTTGTTTTAAAGTGCATCCTGTTTTTGGCCAGCATCCAGCAGTAGATTGGTATTCAAGGACTTTTGAACTGCATTCTCCAGATGCAAGCAAGGCAAAAGTTGCATCTTCTAAACCTAAAGAACTACAATCTCCTATTTTTGTTTTAAGACAATCATAAGCTTTATCAATCTTTGTAGAATTATCTTCAAGAGATAAAACAAAAGACATGCTAATAATCAAAAGAGAAATTATAAAAATTCCAAATAGCACCTTTTTTTTCATAATATACACAATCAATTCTTCTTTTTAAATTTGTTGTCTTTTTTTGTTTTTTTATTTTCAGAAAAATTCTTTCTCACAATATAATTCACAGGATTTTTAATTAAATTGCAAAAATTATCAGGCATGCATACTCCAATTCCTTGATAAAATTCTTTGCAATTTGGAGGCATAATAGGTTTTTTTCTATAACTCCAAGAAAGCTGAGTTTTGATATAGCCTTGCTTTAAAGGTGTTTCATTTTTTTTATTCCATGCATAAATTTTTTTTTCAAGCTCTTGCTTGTCCATTCCAATTGAACGAAATAAATTAATTAAAACAAATAAAGCTCTTTTTTTTCCATCTGAAATTCCTTTTAAAATATTTTTAACACAAGGAGGAAATTGATTTTCAGAAAGATTATTTAATTGAATTGGTTTAAAATTAGCATATTTTCCTGTTGCTTTTTCTGTATTTTCTTTTTTATTATCTCTCCACCAATCTAATGCCTGCATTAATAACTCAGATGCTTCATTTTCTTCTGAATCAGGCATGAAATTTTTTATTTTTACTTTTAAAGGATCAGCGTTTTTTAAATCAAAATTATCTAATTCATCTAAACTTAAAACAATGCTTGAAAGAGCTGTTTTTTCATGAAGAGAGTAAGGCATTCTAAATAAATGTCTTGGAGAAACTAATATTAAATCTGGCATAACTTCTTTTGGAGCTTTGTAATCCTTAACATATTTACTCGGACGAGTCAGACTGCTTATTTTTTCAATAAGCTGATTTTTTGTTTTTTCTATAATATATTTTGTGATTATTCTTGGATATTCTGGGAACATGTCTGAAGTTTTTATTCCATTAATCTCTTTTGGAAAAGCTTTCCAAGGGACTAATATATGAAACCCTTTGCTTCCAGAAAATTTAATTCCCACATTTTTGACACCGCTGAAATTAAGAAATTGGATTATTATCTTTGCCATTATCTTACTATAATCAATATATTTGCTGTCTATATCAAGAAGCAAATCCCATCCAAGTCTCAATTCATTTAACTGTTTTTCTGTCATTCCAGTTTGAATCTTTAAAGGCTCTTTCCATAATTCTTCTGAACAGTGAAAAGAAGTTGCTCCTTTTTTTACTAATTCAAAAATATCGCCAATATACTGAAAACTATCTGGGCGTTTTCCAAAACCTTCAAAATATCTAGGAGAGATTTCTCTATTTTTTGAAAATTCAAACATTGCTTTTTGAATTTCTTTATTTGAGTAATATAAATTAGTTATTTTTCTTATTCTCTGTTCTTTAAAACTCTTAGATTCTTGCATTTTAAAAATAAGAATAGAAAGTTTAAAAAATACCCTATACTCGATAATAATAATGCTTAAAAGACAGCTTGGACTTGAAAAAATATGTTAATAAAATTAGACACTCCGCAGATATTGTCAAAGGCAATTGAGATAATTTCTGAATTAGTTATTGAAGTAAAAATAAAAATAAATGAGTCAGGAATGAATATTACTGCAATAGATCCTGCAAATGTTGCAATGGTTGAATTTAAACTTCCAAAAAATGCTTTTTCTCAGTTTGAAGTTAAAGATGAAGTGTTAGGAATAAATTTAGATAGCTTGAAAAAAATTTTAAAGAGAACAAGTTCTGGAAGCTCTTTGATTTTTGAAAAAAAAGACAAAGAAGAATTATTAAATATTCAGATTCAAGACAGAATTAAAAGAAATTTTAGTTTGAATCTTTTAGAAATTGAAAGCGAGGATAAAAAAATTCCTCAATTAGAATATGTTGCAAAAGTTGAATTAGACTCAATTGATTTTATTGCTTCAATTGAAGATTGCTCTGTTGTTGCTGATGCCTGTTCTTTTATTGTTAAAGATGGAAAATTTATAATTGAAGCTAAAGGAATAAATTCTGCAAAATCAGAGTTTTCAGGAGATGAAGCAAAAATTCTTGCAGAAGATTGCAAATCAAGATATAGTCTGGAATATCTTCAAAAATTTCTTAAAGCAGCAAAATTAACTGACAAAACAATTTTAAAATTCTCTGCTGACCATCCTCTTAGATTAGAGTTTAAAGATGGGATGAGAGAGTTGAATTTTATTCTTGCTCCAAGAGTTGAAACTGAAGA
>CAZBJC010000027.1:0-5126 GCA_964492145.1 Candidatus Woesearchaeota archaeon | reverse complement strand
AATAAATCACAACTTTTAATTACTTAAATTATTTCTTTTATAAAATGAGAGAATTTATTTATTTTTCAGCAAGTGCAGCAACAAGTGGGAAGGCTTTATCACAAGGAAATTTAATGAAAGCAGGCAGAATTGATATTGCAATTCATAGTTTAATTCAAGGAGTTTTTTTATCTCATGGATTTAGAAAAGATATGAAATTTCATTTTATTTTTTATGGAATGCCAGACCCTCCAAAACATATTGAAATTCAAGTAAAAGATGAATTAGAGATAAGTAAAAAAGACATAGGAAATTTAATTAAAAAAATTCTTTACAAATATAAAGAAGGAGAAAAAAAAGAAGTTCTTCCTGGATGTTTTATTGAGAAAAAAAGTTTTCTGAAGGTTATTAATGAATTAATAAATCAAAAAAAAGAGATTTATATTTTAGAAAAAAATGGAGAAGACATAAGAAAAATAAAAATCTCTAAAAATCCTGTTTTTATTGTAGGAGACCATAAAGGATTGCCAAAAAAAGAATTAAAAAGATTAAAACAAATTGCAACTCCTGTCTCTATAGGGCCTAAAATGTATTTTGCTTCTCAGACAATAGCTGTTGTTAATAATGAATTAGATAGAAGAGATATATAATTTATAAACCAACTACTTTTATTTTCTCGAGAATTTCTATTGCCTGCTTTTTATCATATCCTTTTTGACTAGGTCCAGGAATAAAAATTCTTGGAGAAAAAACAGAAAAAGACTCACCTCTTAAATAAGAAAGAATTCTATTTATTTCTTCATCAGAAACAGGAGAATTTCTTTTAACTTCTAAAAGTTCTGGAGATTCTGCAATTTCTTCTATTGTTCCTTTAATGCCGCATACAGGAGATATTGAATCGATTCCTATTCCTAACATAGGGTTATCTCGCCGAGTGTCTGAATGAGAAAAGAACTCTATTCCGAGATATCTTGTAACATAAAAATCTGAAAAAAGTTTTTCTAAAACTTCTTTAGGAGGATTAATGCAATAACCAATTAATTTAGATTCCTTGGGGGTTCTCATAATTAATCCTGTAGTAAGAGTGTATTGAATTAAAGAAATCATTGTAAAGCTTTGTTCTCTAGTATCAATAGAATCGGGTTCTGGTCTTTGCAACAGCATATTAAAGAATATAATTTCAGTAATTAAAAAGATTGCTATGCTCAAATATAAAAATTAATAAACTAATTTTAACTTCTTTGAATATGAAAAAATCAGTAAGATTATATATCACGGGAGTTGTGCAAGGAGTTTTTTTTAGAACATTTATAAAAACAAATGCAGAGAGACACAATGTTAAAGGATTCACAAGAAATCTTGAAGACGGGAGAGTTGAAGTTTTTATTGAAGGTGATGCTGATAATGTTAATAAGATGATTGAGATTTGTAAAAAAGGTCCAAAACATTCTCAAATTAAAAAAGTAGAAATAAAACCTGAAAGATTTCAGGATTTTAAGACATTTAAAATTCTTCATATTTAATCTTAAAGAGGTATTAAAATGATATATGCAAATTCAGATGGCGGTGCTCGTGGAAATCCTGGACCAGGAGCAATAGGAGTGATTATAAGAAAAGAAGGAGAGATTATTATAAGACACAGAGAATTTCTTGGTCAAAGAGTTACAAATAATCAGGCAGAATATTTAGGGTTAATAAAAGCCTTAGAAATTGGTTCAAAGATTACAAAAAATCTTACTTGCATTTTAGATTCAGAATTAGTAGTCAAGCAACTTTTAGGGGAGTATAAAGTAAAAAACCCCGAATTATTAAAATTGTTTTTAAAAGTTCAAAAATTACAAGAAAGATTTGAAAAAATAAAATATCTTCATTCAACTAGATGGGACAAATTTCAGAAAATTGCAGATGAACTTGTGAATGAAGAATTAAATAAAAGAGGATATAGAAAAAAGAATAGATTTTATAAATATAAAAAAAGATAAATAAATATGGGGCGTGAAGAGCAGATAATAAAAGAGAGATTAAGAAAACTTAAAGAGCTTAGGGAAATAGGAATTAATCCTTATCCAGATAAGTTTGATAAAAAACAAACAATTCAAGATTGCATTAATTCTAAGCTTAAATCAAAAGTTAAAACAGCTGGCAGATTAATGACAAAAAGAGATTTAGGGAAAATTGCTTTTGCATCTCTGCAAGACCAGACAGGAAAAATACAATTGATTCTTCAAGAAGGAAAAACTCCTGAAAAAATAAAAAAATTTTTCAAAAAATATATTGATGCTGGAGATTTTATTGGAATAGAAGGGGAGATTGTAAAATCAAAAACAGGAGAAATTTCAATTTTAGTTAAAAAACTAGAACTTTTAACAAAATCTATTTTGCCTCTTCCTGAAAAATTTCATGGCTTGCAAGATGAAGAAGAAAGATTAAGAAAAAGATATTTAGAGATTATTATGAATCCAGAAGTTAAAGAGCTTTTTATTAAAAAGGCTAAATTTTGGAGGACAATTCGGGATTTTCTTTTAGAAAAAGGATTTTTAGAAGTTGAAACTCCTGTTCTTGAGAATTCAGCTGGAGGAGCAAGTGCGACTCCTTTTATTACGCATCATAATGCTTTGGATATTAATGTTTATTTGAGAATCTCTATGGGAGAACTCTGGCAAAAGAAATTAATGGTTGCAGGCTATGAAAAAACTTTTGAGATTGGAAGACAATTTAGAAATGAAGGAATGGATATGGAGCACTTACAAGATTATACTCAAATGGAATTTTATTGGGCTTATGCAAATTATAAAGATGGAATGAAATTAGTTGAAGAGATGTATAAAAAAATTGCAAAAGAAGTTTTAGGAACTTTAAAATTTGAAACCCATGGATACAAAGTTGATTTAGGAAAAAAATGGGAAATTTATGATTATCAAGACATAATAAAAAAATACACAAAAATGGACATCTATAAAAGCTCAAAAAAAGAAATAGAAAATACTTTAAAAAAACTTAAAGTTGAATTTGCTCCTAATTTAGATAAATGGAAGCTTGTGGATAGTTTATGGAAATATTGCAGGAAAAAAATTTCAGGTCCAGGATTTTTAATTAATCAGCCAGTAGAAGTTTCTCCTTTAGCAAAAAGAAATCCAGAAGATGCAAGAAAAGTTGAGCAATTTCAAGTAATTATTGCTGGCACAGAAATGGGAAATGGGTACTCTGAATTAAATGACCCTTTTGATCAAGAGAAAAGATTTGAAGAGCAAATGAAACTTAAAGAAGCTGGAGATGAAGAGGCTCAAGAACATGATAAGGAATTTGTTGAAGCTTTAAAATATGGTATGCCCCCTGTTTGCGGGTTTGGAGTTTCTGAAAGATTTTTTGGGTATTTAATGAATAAGCCTTTAAGAGAGTGTGTGATTTTTCCATTAATGAAACCTAAGGAGGAAGAAAAATGACACTTATTGTAAAAAGCAATATTAAAAAAGTTGTAAGAGAGCTTCAAAAAAATTTAGATGATAAAGATTCTATAACAAGTGTTGCAGAAGAAGTTGGAACTGCATTAGAGAGAAAAGTAGAAGATTTGCTTGAAGAAGCAATTAAAAGAGCTAAAGCAAATGCAAGAAGAACTCTTCAGGCAAGAGATTTATAAATTATAGAGTTTTCTTATAAAAATGAAAAAAAGAGGTTATGTAATTCAAGGAAAGCGCAATCGTGCAGCAGGAAATAGATTTGAACTAAAAGTCAGAAAAGATATGGAGAGCAAAGGATGGATTTTAGATAAATGGACTAATAATGTTGATTTAGAAGAAGGAAAAATAATTCCTGCAAAAAGAAAATTTAATCCTTTTTTAAAAATTCTCGGAATTGGAACAGGATTTCCAGATTTTATTGCTATAAAAAATAATAATAAAAAGAAAAAAGAGATAATCGGTGTAGAGGTAAAAGTTAGAGGATATCTTGATAAAAAAGAAAAAGAAAAATGCAAGTTTTATTTAAAAAAAAGATTATTCTCAAAAATTTTAATTGCAAAGGCAAAAAAAAATGGAAGAAAAATTGAGATTAAATATGAAGACTTTAAAGAGAAATATAAAACTTAAAAAATTATTCTTAATATTAATATTCTTGAGTTTTGTAAATTCTGTTTTTGCAAACTGTGCAAGCAATCAGATTAATATAAATACAGCATCTGCTGAAGAGTTAGATAAAATATATGGGGTAGGCCCAAAGACTGCTCCAAAGATAATTAACTCCAGGCCTTTTAATTCTTTAGATGAATTAATTAATGTTTCAGGAATTGGAGAGTTTACCTTGCAAAAAATAAAAGACCAAGGATTAGCATGTGTAGAGAATTCCGCTAATACAGATAATAAAACTAATGAGTCTGACAAGGAGAATAAATCAGAATTTGATGAGGCAAAAAAAATCAACACAATTAATACTAAAGAAGTCATTAAAAAGAAAGATATAACTTTAAACAAGATAAATCTAAATTCAAAAGATATAAATACTTATAAAAATAATTCTTGGGTAGGTAATTATACATTGTATGGATTGATTATTTTTTCAATTCTAATAATTATCTTACTTATTATAAAAACAAGGAATAAAAATGAATTTAGATAAAGAGAAAATAACAGCGATTTTAATGCTTGAAATTTTAGGAAGGCCTCCAGAGCATTTAAAAAAAACTTTAGAGAATATTATAGAAAAAATGAGCCAGGAGAAAGGAGTAAAAATAATTTCAAAAAGAATACATGAAGCAGTGCCTTTAAAAGAGAGAAAAGATTTTTTTACAAGCTTTGCTGAAATAGAAGTAGAAGTTGATGGAATTTTATATCTTGCTATGCTGATGTTTAAATATATGCCTGCACATATTGATATTCTCTCTCCAGAAAATATAATTTTAAAAAATAATGAAATAAGCGAGGTAATGAATGAACTTACACGAAGACTTCATGGATATGATGAAGTTGCAAGAGTAATTCAAGCAGAGAAAAAAATACTTGAAACAAAAATGAAAAACATGTTAGAAGAAGAAAAGAAAACAGAGAAAAAAGAAGAAAAGAAAAAGGATTAATCTTTTCTTTTAGCTATTTTTAATAAATTAATTGGATGCTTTACTTTTTTATATTTTTTAAAATAAAACCAAACTCCTCCAA
>CAZBJC010000026.1:2864-5455 GCA_964492145.1 Candidatus Woesearchaeota archaeon | reverse complement strand
TCTTCATCTTTTTTAAGCCATTTAAAATGGTCTGGATGAGCATGAGTAATCAAGATAGCATCAGGTTTTATTTTTTTAAGTGAAAAACTAACCATGCCATGGTCAATTAGTAATTTAAATCCCTTGTAAGTAATTAGCAAAGAAGAATGATATTTATGTTTTTTAGATTTCTCTTCTATCTCTCCTTTTGTTCCAAGAAATTTTAATTTCATAAAATTAATAAGCAAAGATTTCTTAAATATCTTATGGAATGGTATCCTCAAGATAAAAAACAATTAGATTCTCTTTTGAAAGAATTAATGTCTTCAAAAATACAAAAAAAATCTATTCATGGGATAATTACCCCTCATGCAGGTTATGAATTTTCAGGCAAAATTGCAGGAAAAGCTTTTTCTCTTTTAAAAAAAAGAAAAACAAATTCAGTAATAATTTTAGGCCCAAGCCACTATCAAGGATTTTATGGAGTAGCCTTGCTTAAAAAGATTAAAACTCCTTTAGGAGAAATTATTTCAAATAATAAACAAATAAGAGAAATTCATGGATTTGAACATGAACACTCTATTGAAAATCAAATTCCTTTTTTGCAAAAATTAGGATTTAAAGAATTTCTTCCTATTGTAGTTGGAGATATATCAAACAAAGATGCAAAAGAAATTGCCGAATGGCTTTCAAAACAGAATGCAGTTTTTGTTTTCTCAACTGATTTAAGTCATTTTCTTCCATATAAGGAAGCAATTAAAGAAGACAAACAAACAATAAAAATCATTGAAAATCTTGATTTAGAAAATTTTAATAAAATAAATGCATGTGGAAAATTTCCTTTGTTAATTTTAATGCATCTTTGTAAAATAAAAAATTACAAACCAAGATTAATTGAATATAAAAATTCTGGAGACATTATTGGTGATAAAACAAGTGTTGTAGGGTATGCAAGTTTTTATTTCTAATCTTATTTATTTTAATTTCTAAAGAATTAACTACAGCTTCCACTGCTTCCTGAACCTGCTGAAGCACTATATCCAAATCCAGGACTTGGATTTTCACTTGATAATGTTTGAGAACATTCACTCGGTGCAGAATTAAATGCATTGCAGATTGTGTTTAAATAAGCGCTTGGGCTTCTTGCGCTTGAAACAATAGCGCCATTTACAACAAGTGCAGGGCTTCCTTGAACTCTATATTGAGTATTCAAATTCTTATCAACATTATACTGAGGATATCTCCCACCACTCCAAGTTGATTTATCATTAAATAATTCAGTAATATTAAATTCTGTATCAGCAGAAGAAATACAACTATCAATTTCAGATTTATCTATTCCAACTTCTGAAACACAATCTTCCCATGTTGAAGCATCATTTTCCTTTAAATAACATTTCATATAATCATATAATTTTTCTGGAGCTTGTTTTTGAACACAATATAATCTTGTATTTTCATCAATTTCATTTTTCCCATGCATAGCATATGAAACAAATCTTAATGTAAAATCAATTTTATCTTTTAATAATTCTAATACAGGAAGAATTCCTTTTTCAGCTTGAGTTCCATAAGGGCAC
This sequence comes from Candidatus Woesearchaeota archaeon, assembly GCA_964492145.1. Taxonomy (GTDB): domain Archaea; phylum Nanobdellota; class Nanobdellia; order Pacearchaeales; family GW2011-AR1; genus WJLC01. Next base: position 3,896 of record CAZBJC010000026.1, on the reverse strand, counting down.
ATTGACATAATAAACAACTCTACTTGAGGTTTATCAGATTTAGCAATCTCTTGAGCAACAGGTTCTTGCTTAGAGGGTTTTTCAAAAACTGATAAAGGCATAACTCCTTGAACAAGATTTTTTCCATCTTTTGTAATATATAAAGGAAGACTTTTATTTTGATAATCAACCATTACTTTATATAAACCAGATTCCTCACTAACATTAATTAATGTAACCCCCCCTCCTGTTTGAGAATTTGCAAACCCAAGAATTGCTTGAGCAGCTTCATCTTCTGAAACAACATTTCCCGTTACTCCTGAATAAAAATTATTAATCAAAAAAATACCCACAATAATCCCTAAAACAAGTGTAGAAAGAATCCAAGGATTTGTTCTTAATCTTTCAATAACTGGCTTTTTTTTATGAGAAGGAATATCATGAAATACTATTTCATTACTGCTAATTTGTTCTTCCATTTAAAATCCATGAAACATTGCTTTAAAAATATTTGGGTTATAAAAAAATTAAAGATAAAAACATATAAATAAGCCCAATAATTTATTATAAAATGCCATATGATATAATTGTTGGGAGAAATAAAGCAGATAAAAAAGCCCTTGAAAAAAGAGGATTAACTTATATTGGAAAAGGTTATGTAAAAATGGGGCAATATACTTCATTAAGTAATAAAATTTTTCTTGATGTAGCAAGAAGTCATGTAATTTTAGTTGCCGGGAAAAGAGGCTCGGGGAAATCTTATACATTAGGAGTAATAGCTGAAGAGCTTTCAAATCTCCCTAAAGAAGTAAGCCAAAATATTGGAAGTTTAATTTTTGATACAATGGGAATTTACTGGACAATGAAATTTCAAAATGAAAAAGACAGAGGGCTTTTAGAAGAATGGGAATTAAAAGCAAAAAATCTTCCAATTAAAGTTTTTGTTCCTTTTGGGCATTATGATGATTATATTGAAAAAGGAGTTCCTGTTGATGAAAAATTTGCCTTAGATGTGCAAGAGATGAAAGCTGAGGATTGGATTTTAACTTTTGG
>CAZBJC010000026.1:0-2764 GCA_964492145.1 Candidatus Woesearchaeota archaeon | reverse complement strand
AATGTTAGGGCTTTAGTAATTAGCCTTGTATCAAGAAAAATATTTAATCAAAGAATGGCAGCCAGAAAAGCAGAAGAAGTTAAAAATATATCTGAAGGACTTGAGATGTCAGGATTTGAAGAAAAAAAAGAATATCCTCTTGTTTGGATTTTTATTGACGAAGCTCATGAATTTCTTCCTTTAAAGGGCAAAACAACTGCAACTGATGCTTTGATTCAATTATTAAGAGAAGGAAGACAGCCAGGAGTATCTTTAGTTTTAGCAACACAGCAACCTGGACAGATTCATAAAGATGTAATGACTCAGTCTGATGTTGTAATTGCTCACAGAGTAACTTCTCAACCAGATATTGAAGCACTGAATTATATTATGCAAACTTATCTATTGCAGAGTATTCAGGAAAGCATGGACCAATTACCAACTTTAAAAGGCTCTGCATTAATCCTAGACGATAATTCAGAAAGAATTTATCCAATGAGAATCCGTCCAAGATTTACATGGCATGGAGGAGAAGCTCCAAGTGCAGTAAAAATTGAAAAAAAGTTATAGGCTTCTCTGGAATGCCTGGCATGGCGAGTGATTTTGCGAATTTCTTTATCGCCCTTGATTTGAGCAGGATCATAAGACGGAGAAGCTCCAACTGCAGTAAAAATTGAAAAAAAATTATAATATTTTCCTCAGAATGCTTGAATTAAAAAAGCTTTTAAACCCACTTTTTCTCACAAAACAATGGAAAATATAAGCAATCAAGAAGAATTTTACAGAACACTAAGAAATGGAATAGAATCAGTAACAAGTGATTCTTTATTTTTTGCATCAACTGACTTTAATCCAAAAATTTCATTAGAAACAACTTTATTGTTAAATAGACATTCTTCAATAAATCTTCCAAGAAATCTTGCATCTGAATTAATTTATGATATTTCAGAGGTTTATCATTTAGATGAAGAAGCACTTTTAAGAAAACTTAATGAAAAAGGGTATGCTTGCAGTTTAGATTCAGAGATTCCTTATGAAAAATTAACACCTCAAGAAATAGCAGAAGCAATAGATTTCTCAAAGAAAAAACAAGCTGCTTAAAATGAAAACAAAAGTTTATTCTGTAAAAAAAACTAAAAAACAAGTTCCAGCAATATTAGGAATGCCAGGATTTGTTGGAACATTAAAAGGAGGAAGAATAGAGCAAATTTTGCAAGAATTATCTCAAAGAGGAATTTTAGGATTAGGAATGATGTATGATGGGATAGAAAAAAATGTAAACAAAGTTATTTGTAATTTTAATCTTAAAAAATATCTTAAAAACATGCAAGAAGCATTTGAGATCTTATATAATAACCCCAAAATTGATAATGAAAGAATTGGGGTTATTGCGTCAAGTATAAGTGGAGCAATTTTTGCATATGGAATTGCAAATAATAAAACAAATGGAATTTCTCCTAAAGCTTATGCAGGAATTTCTCCTTTAATGGGATGGCCTTATTTTGGGACTGAAGAGCAAAGATATTTATTAAAAATTGCAGCAAAAAGAAAAGCAATAGATGAATTTGAAATAACTTCAGTTTATGATGCTCAAAGAGGAATAAAAAGAGTTATTCCAATAGAATGCATAAAAGAGATGGAAGAAATTGACGGAATTGCTGAATTAGAAAAAAGACCTCTAAAAAATTTAGAAGTTTTAACTTTAATTGGAAATTTAGATGAAAGAGCTTCTCCAAGTTCAATGGAAAGAGCTCATTATGCATTAGGAGGAAAACCTGACGGCATTAGAAGATACATCACAGGACATGCTCTGCCTATAGGAGATATAAAAGAGCCAGTAGTAGAGTTTTTTGAAAGAGCACTTAAATCAGCTTAAAATCAACTCTGCATCTAATTTTATATGGGGCTATTTCTCCTGCTTTTTTGACATTTAATATTTTAATTTTCTTTTTATTTTTTTTAGCTTCATTAAGAATTTTTTCCACTATCTCATCAACTTTATCTATCTTGCAAAAATCATAATAAAAAATTCTTGTTGATTTTTTGCTTAAATCAAAAGCTTGTTTAAGAAAACTCTCTCTTAATTGAGGACGAGGCATTATAATAAAATCAAATTTCTTTTTTTGTTTTTTTAATTTTTCTGCAATTTTTTTTATATCCCCAGGAAGTAATTCAATTTTATCTTTTAATTTATTTCTTTTAATATTCATCTCAGCATATTTATTTGCTTCTCTATTAATCTCATTTGAATAAACTTTCTTGACATTAGAGTTTTTTGCAATTACAATTGAATACGGAGCAACTCCTGCAAACATAACTAAAACTTCTTTATTTTTTCCTTTTATCTGAGAAGCAATTTCTTTTCTTTCTCCACTTAAACGAGGAGAAAAATATGTTGTGTCTATATTAAATCTAAAAACACAATTATTTTCTTTGTATAAAACTTCTTTTGTCTTCTCGCCTGCAAGATATTTTGTTTTCATCTTTCTAAGTCTTCCAGAAAACTTTCCAGATTTTTCAAGAATAGTTTTAATTGCTTTGTTCTTTTTCAAAATATCTTGGGCAAACTTCTTTTTCTCAGAAATCTTAAACTTTCCTTTAGGAAAATTAACAATTGCGATATTTCCCAGAACACTAAATGCTCTTTGATGCTTGCTTTTCATTAATATTAATAAAGAAAGAGAGGATTTAAAGGTTATGAAAATTAAGGAATATTAGGACGATTTACAGCATTAATAAGATTTCGAATTTCCCCCATAGTTTTTTTTGAGACAACATTCCCGCC
>CAZBJC010000025.1:0-5742 GCA_964492145.1 Candidatus Woesearchaeota archaeon | reverse complement strand
AAATGCCCTGAAACAGGAATTACTGTTTGTGCTATGATGTCTAAAGAAAATGCTGAAAAAGCAATTGAGTCTGGAGAAGCAAAGAAAAATTTCTAATTTATTTTATAAAAAAAGGGGAGCCAAGGTTCTCCATTTTTCATTTTTAAAATGTTAATTAAAATACACAAATCTTACAGAGATGTAGTAGCAATTTGTGATTCTAAATTAATTGGAAAATTATTTGAAGAAGGCAAATATCAATTAGATATTAAAGAATCTTTTTTTAAAGGAGAAGAAAAATCCCCTGAAGAAATAAAAAGAATAATTCAAGACATGTCAAAAGAAGATGCGACTTTTAATATTATAGGGCAAGAATCTGTAAATATTGCTTTAGAAACAGGAATTATTTCAGAAAAAGGAATAAAAAAAATTCAAGGAATTCCTTTTGCATTAGTACTTTTGTAAAAAAAATAAATAATTCAGACTATCACTCATACCATTCAAGAGTGCCATTAGAATTTCTAATAAGTTCAAGTTGATAATCAACAGGAGATAACTGTGAATTATCTTCTTGATTTCTATAATGTCCACTATTTTCTGAAATAACTTCAAAAGATTTTGTGCAAATAATGCCCAATAACCCATCAACACTTATCATATTAATATTAATAATTAATCTTTTATATAACTTTATAAAATCTTTTTTTCTTAAACAAATATGAAATCCTATAAAAAACAAAAAGAACAAGCCCCACCAGAACAGAAAATAGCCAGAGCAAGACTGCCAAAAGGAAAAGAAATAATTGGAACTGTAGAACAAAGACTTGGAGGAAACAAAATGTTAGTAAATTGTCTTGATGGAAAAACCCGTAATTGCAGAGTCCCAGGAAGATTAAAAAGAGGTTTATGGTTAAGGCCAGGAGATATAGTTCTTATTGAACCATGGGAATCAAATAATGAAAGAGCTGATATAGTCTTTAAATATCGCCCAAATCAAGTAGCTTGGCTAAGAAAACAAGGATATTTAGAAACAGAAAAAACTGAGTTTTAAATTATTCTAAAGAAAAGCCAACATTCATTACAGTATTCTTCGGTAACTTCTTTAATTCCTGATATTCCTTTTCATTAATTTCAAAATCCAGATCATAAAATGGACAAGGAAACTCTGAGCCATAATTCCCAAAAAAACCTGTTGAAAAAAATGCTCTGTATTCTACTTTATTAATTTCAGGAAACATCAGCGAATATTCCTTTGAATGAGTTTCTTTTTTCTCAACTCTTCTTATTAAAACATCATTATCTTTTAAATCAGTAAGAGGTTTTACAGCAATAGTGCTATGATTATATTTAATTTTCCGAGATTTTAATATAACAATCAGATCTTTTCCAACTAATTTTCTTGAAGGACTTAATCCAAATTTTTTTAATGTTTCTCTATCAAAAGTTAAAACATTCTCCCCCGCTTTTAAAACAAAAGGAGCATTTCTTACTCTTTGAGAAGTGAAAGAATCAACCACTAATCTTTTTTCCAGTCTCATTTTTTTATAAAAAGAAAAGTTTTTTTAAAGATTTACTTTATCAAGGATATAAATCAAAAAACTTAAAACCTCCATCTAGCTTAAAAGAATATGAAAATTATTATTTCTGATAAACTCCCCAGAGTAATAAAGGCAAAAAAAGAATTAGAAAAGCAATTAAAAATTAAAATAACAAATAGAGGTAAAGAAGTAAAAATTCTTGGAAAACCAGAAGATGAATATATTGCTGAAAAGGTAATTGATGCAATTAATTTTGGATTTCCAATTTCTACAGCATTATTAATCAAAAAAGAAGATTATCTTTTTGAGATACTTTTAATAAAAAATTATACAAAAAGACATGACTTAGAAAGAATAAAAGCAAGAATAATTGGAACCAAAGGAGGAACATTAAGAACATTGCATGAATTAACAAAATGTTTTTTTGAATTAAAAGATAATGAAGTAGGAATAATTGGAGACCCAGAATACATCAAGAATGCTCAAGAAGCAATTATTTCAATAATAAGAGGTTCTAAACAATCAAATGTTTATAATTATTTAGAAAAACATCAAGTTAAACCAGTTATTGATTTAGGATTAAAATCTCAGAACAAGAAACTTTAAATATAAAAATAATTTCCAATTTCTAATCAAAGTAGTCAGTTGGTAGGCTAGAACTAAGGTTCTGCTAAACCCCTGAACTACAAAAAAAGTCTGGGTAGCTCAGTTGGTAGGCTAGAACTAAGGTTCTGCTAAACCCCTGAACTACAAACAAGTCTGGGTAGCTCAGTTGGTAGGCTAGAACTAAGGTTCTGCTAAACCCCTGAACTACAAACAAGTCTGGGTAGCTCAGTTGGTAGAGCGAACGGCTGTTAACCGTTAGGTCGTAGGTTCGAGTCCTGCCCCGGACGCTTTTTTTAGGACTCGATTAATAGGTTTAAATTCATTCAAATAGGAAAGTGCACGAGGAAAACTTCGTTGTCTCGTTTCGAGTCCTGCCCCGGACGTATTAAACACTAGTTTTTTAAAGAAATCTTTCTTAATATGATTATGAATCAAGACAGAGATTATTCTAAAAGAGAATATTCACCTAAAAGAGTAGTAGATAAGAAATCTCTTCCATGGGGGAGAAATAATAAATACAACTTAGGAGTTGAAGTTGAAGAAAAACCTGTAGAAAAGATTTTAAAAGAATTACAAGAAAATGGAATTAGATAAAGCAATAACACAAAGAAAAAGTATAAGACATTTTTCAGATAAAAAACCTAATTGGCGAGATATCATAGAATGTATTGATGCAGCCAGATTTGCTCCAATGGCAGGAAATTTATTCTCATTAAGATTTATATTAGTAGATGATAAAGAAAAAATAAAAAAGATTGCTGATGCTGCTCAACAGCCATTCATTTCAGAGGCTCAGTATGTTGTTGTTGCATGTACTTCACCAGCTGTAACAAAAAATGCTTATGAAAAATTAGCAGAGAAATTTTTAGGACAGCAAGCAGGAGCAGCAATAGAAAATTTTCTTTTAAAAATAAAAGAAAAAGGATTAGAAACATGCTGGGCAGGATATTTTGTTGAATCAGTTGTTAAAGAAATTCTAAGAATTCCTGAAGGAATTGAAGTCGAGGCATTATTTCCAATTGGTTATGAATCAAAAAAAAGAGGAGCAAAAGAAAAAAGAAGACAAAAAATAGAACTAGACAGAATTCTTTATTTTAATAAGTGGAAAAATAAAAAAATGAAAAATCCAAAAAAAATAAATGTATGATTTCTAAAAAAATAAAAAACCGGGAAAATCCCGGCATAATTAAAAATTATAAAACTTCTATACCTAAATCAGATATTTCTTTTGATTGAGGCATTGCTGTTTCTTCAACTCTTTTTCCAATTATATAAGGAGATTTAACTCCTGTCATAATTGTTATAACTCTAACTTTTCCATCAAATTCTTTGCTAATTCTAGCACCAATTATAACTTGGGCTTCAGGGCTGAGATTTTCAGAAACAAGTTTGCCAATAATGTCAAATTCTTCAAGCTTTAAATCAGGACCACATGTCACATGTATTAAAGCTCCACTAGCACCTTTGTAATCCACGTCAAGTAGAGGATGTGTAAGGGCTTGTTTTACAGCTTCTGTTACACGGTCAGTAGCATCTGATTCACCTATTCCAATAACTGCAACACCACCATCTCTCATAATTGCTGAAACATCTGCATAATCCAAATTAATTAAACTTGGAAGAGTAATTGTTTCTACAATTCCTTTTATCATAGTGCTAATCAGTTCATTAGAAACAGCAAAAGCTTGTTCAATTGGCAATTGTCCTGCAATATCTACTAATCTGTTATTATCTAAAAGAATTGTTGTATCTGTAACTTCTCTTAATTCTTGCAATCCAAATTCAGCTTTATCAATTCTTGCTTTTTCTGATTCAAAAGGCATTGTAACAACACCTATCACAACAGCACCAGATTCTTTAGCAAGTTGAGCAACAACAGGAGCCATTCCTGTGCCTGTGCCTCCACCTTCTCCAGCAATTACAAAAACCATATCAGCATTTGAAACAGCTTTCTTAATGTCACTTAAAGACTCTTTTGCAGCTTCTCTTCCTCTTTGAGGATTTCCACCACAACCTAATCCTCTTGTTAATTCTTTTCCAACAAGAACTTTTTCATCTGCTTTTGTTACACTAAGATGCAAAGCATCAGTATTCATTGCAAAAATAGTTGCGCCATTAATTCCTTTATTAAAAAGCCAGGTTACAGCATTACTTCCCATTCCTCCACAACCAACAACTTTGATATTTGCTTTTCCTGCTTTTAATTCATCAAAATTAATGCTGTGAGTATCTGCATTCTCAATAGCCTCTTTTGCAAAATCTAAAACCATATATTTTTTCTACCTCCTTTCATTTCTATATTTCTCCTAAAAATAGGAGTTATAAAGAAACAAAGAGTGTTTTCTTTAAAAACATATTGTTGATTTTTAAAATATATATTCAAGAAATCACTTCAAAGAATTTTCAAGTTTTTTTATCTTCAGCCATCCTGTTCTCAAGTTCTTATTTGCTTTTTTTAAAACAATTTCTAAAAATTCGTCATTTACTAATAATTTTTTATTTTTTATTAAAGGAAATTCTAATTTTTCAGTGCTAAGTAATTCAACAATAATATTTTTCCCAAGAGAAATAATCCCTGAGCGCTTCCATCCTGCTAATTGAACTTTTTTTAAAATTTTTTCAGCATCTTCTAAAGTTTTGCAGGCGACATGAAGTATTGGCGGCTCTGACTTAAACTTAAAATTTAAGTTTTGTTCAATGAAAGAATTATCTTTCTTTTGTTTAAATTTAGAATCTGATTTTATTTTTTTAATTTCTTTTTTTAATCTCTCAAAATCTAATAAATTATGACTAACAAATTCAAATAACCCAGGGGATTTTTTTTCTTTATCTTTCATAATAATAATTCTTCCAGAACATGACGAAGTTGTGTAATAATTTTCTAAAGAATTAATTTGATTGCATAAAGACTCAATCTTTTCATCCCATTTTCCAATCGAGGACTTATCTTTTTTAGAAAGAATGTCTGTTTTTCTTTGAAGAAAATTTTTAATTTCAAAATTATTATTCATTTTATTTCCAAATTTTTATAAGAAATGTATCTTAAATCAAGATTCTTTTCAATTTCTTTAGGCAATTCCTTTGAGATAAGTTCCTTAATAATATAAATAGGTTTAGGATTAAACCATTTAGAATATCCCATTTCAATTAATCCTCCAGTACTATATCCTAAACAAATCAAAGCATGAGTTTCCTCGTTTAATTTTTCTGGCTGATTTCTCCATGTTCCACAATTAATTATTTTGCCTAATTTTAAATTTATCCAATCATACCCAAATTCATTATCCTTTAAAGGAATAATCTCATAAACTTTTTTTCCTCCAGCTTTGAGATACTCTTTAGCAAAAAATTCAGAAACACTTCCTTTATCAGGAACTAAATAAATATCATGTTTTATTAATTTCTTAGCAATTTCTAAAATAATATCTTTTTTGGAATTATCTAATTTACTTGGTCCAATAATTCCAATTTTCATTCTTTTTCTAAAATCTTTGCATTTATCCCTTGCTCTTTGCAGAGTTCTAAAAACTCTTCTGCATCTTCTGAAGTTCCAACAATACTTCCGTAATGCATAGGAATTGCGAAAGAAGGTTTAATTAAATTTGCAGCTTCAGCAGCT
>CAZBJC010000024.1:0-6331 GCA_964492145.1 Candidatus Woesearchaeota archaeon | reverse complement strand
TGTTAATGGAGATAATAGAAAGCAAGAAATGGTTTATTGGGGAGACATGGAGCATAAAGGGAAATCAATTCCTCTTTATAGATGTGAAAATTGTCATTCATGCAGAACAATCCCCACTATTCTTGATTTAAACCCTGGATTGATTTATAATAAAAAATAAATTTATATTTAGAAAAAATTAAAAAGACTATTTTACTTTAAGAAAGATGGATAAAAATAATAAAATTAAATTTTTTATAATAGTTTTGATTTTATTACTTTTTCTTTCATTAGCATATATTCTTTTTGATAAATATTCTGAGAAAAAACAAAGAGAGCAATTGAATTTTTTTCAACAAGGAGTTCAGAAAGGTTATGAGCAAGCTGTTTATCAATTAATTCAGCAAGTTTCGACTTGTAATCAAATTCCAGTTACTTTTGGAAATAAAACAATAAATATTATAAATGTAGATTGTCTGCAAGAATAAGAATTTTAAATTTATTCAGTTGTGATTATTTTTTTATCTTCTTCTAATAAAATTGTGTTTTCTGCTTGAGCAACTTTTCTTTTTGAGATTTCAATTAATTGAGGAAATTGATGCAGATTTCCTTGCTCTTCTAATTGCTTTAAGCCAATTAATGCTTTTGTTCCAAATTTTTTTACAAGCCATCTTGAGCAGAAAGGAAGGCTTCCATATTCATCAATAATATAAGTTAAAACTTCTCTTGCAATAGGGCTTCTTACATTTTTGCTTTCTAACAGCATGTAAATTCCTGAGGGTTTGCTGTCATAGACTTTTCCATTTCCTTGAGTTACAAAAGGCTCAATTGCATATAACCCTTTATGAAGAATTTGAGTTTTATTGTCATTTATATTTGGAATAGTTATTCCTGCATGCAAATCATATCTTTCTATTTCATGTCCGCTTAAATTCACAATAGGATTGAGTCCTTGCGAGATAATGGTTCTTTGAATTTCTTTTCCAATTTCATTTGTTGAAATTCCTGTTTGAATAATTTCCTCTGCATTTTTTAAAGCCTGCTCTGCTGTTTGAATTAATTTTTTATTTTCTTGATTGTTTTCTAAATCAAGTGAAAAGGCAGTGTCTGCTATGTATCCATCAATATGGACTCCTAAATCAATTTTTAATAATCCATTAGCTAAAGTTTCATCATTATAACTAGGAGTATAATGAGCAGCAATTTCATTTATGCTTAGATTAGTTGGAAAAGCTGGTTCTCCTCCTTTCTTTTTAATAAATTCTTCTATTTTTTCTGCAATTTCTAAAAGTGGCATGTTTGGTTTTATGATTTCTCTTGCAAAATCTTTTGCTTTTGATGCTATTTTTCCAGCTTTGATTATTTTTTCTTTTTCTTTCATTTTAAGTTAAAACATTTAAATCTATTTTTGAGATTTTTATTTTGCATGTGTCTCCAAATCTAAATTCATAAATATTATTTGAATCTAAAGCAATGACTCCAAAATTATGCATTTTTGATTTGATTTCAAAATTATCTTGAGGTTTAATTTTTCCTTTGATTATTTTTGGGTTAAAAATTCTTCCTTTATAAACTTCTCTTACTATAAAATGCAAATCTTCTGAATTATAATTAAAAATTTCTCCTCCAGCTGATTTATACCATGCACTAGAGCCAGAGCCTGAAGCAATTAAAACTCCTGAACTTCTTTGCTCTTCTTTTTGATTATTGAATTTAATTTCATATCTTGAAGTGTGAAATTGATTTTGAGAGCCAATAAAAACATCATTTAAAGCCAATTTGTCTAATATTACATTGTTCTTTTCAATTTCAATTCTTTTTCTTTTGATTATTTTTGGATTTTCTAATATTTTTAAGATTGAATTTATTTCAGATTCATTAATAGATGTTAAAGCTCCTTCAGAGGTTTTTGATTCAGAATTTATTCCGAGAATCGGTGTCTGCTTAATAAAACTTGCAGCTCTTATAAAAGTTCCATCTCCTCCAATAGTAATTACTAAATCAATATCCTTGAAAAGATTAAATTGAAGATTTCTGACACAAACTATTTTTTTTATTTTTTTATTTAAAATCTTTTTTATTTGATTAATAACTTTTGCATTTTTTGATTCTTTTTCACTATATACAATAAGAATTTTATTAAACATTTTATTTATTTTACTAAACTTTTACTTTTAAGTCTTCTTGTTTTTGGAATATAATTTCCTATTTTTTCTTCTGATGCTTTCCCTGTTCCTAAAAAATCATCTTTATATTTCATTATTAAAAAGCATTTTTTCCCTGTTTTAATATATAATTCCTGTCCCATCATCCATTTTTCTGCTTGTTCTTTATTTAATTCAAAAATATTCTTTGTAATTTGATTTTTTAAAATTTGAGTGGCTTCAATGCTTAATCTTATGTGCTTTTCTTTTTGTTTGTCTTCTATTATCTTTGCAAAATAAATCCCAATTTTTTCTATTAAAGCTGTTTCTGATAATTTTTTTATTTGCTTTTCATTAAATTCTCCTTGAAATAAAAATATTTTTTCTGATGTCTGAGTCAAAAGAATTCCTGGAATTTTTGTTATTCCAAATTGTCTTTTTAATAAATTTTCTATTTGTTCTTTTTCTGACTGCTTTAAAATATGAAATCTCATTTTATTTTTTTAAATTTTGCAATAAAAAATCCCTCAGTATTATTGTCTTGAGGATAGATTCTGCATGCAAATTTTACATCTTCTGAATATTCTTTATCTCTCCATTTTAAAATTCCTTGACGAGTTTTTACTGGGAGATTAATTTTTTCTATTTTTATTGAATCTTTAAATTTTTCTAAAGCAAAATTCACAATTTCTTCATTTTCTTCAGGAGCATGAGTGCAAGTGCTATAAACAATTTCTCCTTGGGGTTTTAAAATCTTAAAAGCTGCTTCAAAAAGTCTTTTTTGTATTCTTGACATTTGCTTTATTGTATTAATATTCCACATTTTATAAGTTCTATAAGAGCTTCTTAAAGTTCCTTCGCCAGAACAAGGAGCATCTAATAAAATTTTATCAAATTTTAAATTAGATTCTTTTAATCTTTTGCAAAGTTTTGCTCCATCTTTTTTTGTTATTATCACATTTGTGACTCCGCATCTTTCTGTGTTTGAAGCAAGAATTTTTATTCTGCCTAAACTTACTTCATTTGCAATTATTGTTCCTGTATTTTTTATTTTTGCAGCTATTTGAGTTGTTTTACTTCCTGGAGCTGAGCATAAATCTAAAATTAATTCATTTTCTTTTGGATTTAAAACCAAAACCGGAAGCATTGACGCTATTTCTTGAATATAATAATATCCTAAAACATGCTCTAAACTTCTTCCTAATTCTCCAGGCTCAAGTTCTGATTTAATAATTATTATTTCTGAATGCTCTTTAAAAGGCTGAGAAAATTCCCAGTTTTTTGCTTTTAATTTTTCTTTGAGTCTTTCTATAGAAATTTTAAGAGTATTGCATCTTATTGATTTTACAGGCAAGATTTTTAAAATTTCCAGATATTTTTTATAATCATTTTTAGAAAGAAGATTTTGCATTCTTTCTTTAAAAAGAGGCTTTAATTCTGGAATCTTTCTCTGTTTCATCTTAGAATTCACTCAGGGTTTTTTGTTTTTTTCCATCAATTACTTCTTTTACATTTATATTAAATACTTGAAAAATATTTTCAACTGCAGGAAGAATTTGTCTATTAAGATAATATTCAATATTATATTTTCCTTTTTCATTTGGAAGTTTTACTTTTTCTCTGACTAATTTTTTTTCTTGAGGGGTTTCAGCAATATAATATTCTACTAAATTTCCTTGGCTTATTGGAATTTCCTGCTCTTTCATTTTTCTTGCTGCAATGACATGAGGAGAAATTGCTTTGTATTCTGAAAGAGGCTTTTTTAATTGAGTTCTTATAATTAAATCTTTGATATTTATCTCTCTATTTTTTAATTTCTTGACAATCTCTTTTAAATATTTTAAAGCTTCTTTTTCTTCTCCTTGCTTTAAAATCTCTCTTAAAACATTGTCTTGTATTTTTCTTGAAAGATTGCACCAATCTCTTCTTACTGTTTCAAAACCTCTTATTTTTATTTTATTGTCTTCTCCTAAGATTGCATATTTCTTTTTAGCTCCTGATGTTCCAGCTCTTGTTGTAACCCAGATGCCTCTTTTAAAAAATCCTTCTAATTCTAATTCCATTATTCCAGGAAGTTGAGAATTTAGTTTTTTTAGAAATTTTGAAATCTCTTCTTTTGATTTATTGTCTAAAAGAAAAGCTATTGAATCTGTATCTCCATAAATTACTTTATAATCTTGTTTTTTTATTTTTTCAATTACATCTTTTATTGCTTTTCTTGCAAAAGCTGCTGTTGCTGCTGCAGCTTCTCTGCAATAATATCGTGCTCCAAAAAATCCTTGATATCCATAAGAAGAATTTGCAAGGAGCTTAAAAGCATTGCTCCTGGCTTTTTTAATTGCATCAGGCTTTAATTTTAATTCTTTTTTGTATTTTTTTCTTTTTTCAATTATTGCTTCTAGCATCTTTGGGAAGAATCCAGGTTTCTCGCTAAAATAAACTTTTTCTCCTTCTATTTCAATACTATAAGCATCTTTTTGAGGATTTTCAAGCAGAGTTGATTTTGATAAATTATAGGTTACAATAGTGCTTCCATAACTGCTTGTAAAATCAAAAAAAACAATATTTTCATAAAGTCCTGGAGTTGGTTCTAAAACAAATCCTCCTTGATAAGATTTTATGCTTCTTCTTTTATTAATATCATCATATGAAGGATGTTTTTCAGGAATCTCATTAAATCTTTCTAAATTATTTAAGATATAAGATTCAACATTACTTGACATACCGTTTCTTGATAAATTGAAAATAGGCTCTTTTATTATTTTTGTGAATTCTAATAAATCTGGCCAGAATTTTTCAAATAACCCTAAAACTAATTTTGAATCATGAAGATTATATTCATAATATTGTTCCCATTCTTTTGAGTTTATTTTTGAAGAATTTTTAAATTCAAATTCTTTTTTTGCATCATTGAGAAATTCTTTTGCGACTTCATTTAAACTTAAAGTTTCTGACTGCATATACTGGGAATAAGCAGTTCTTATGAATTTTAATAAATCAATATGAACAATGCCTTTTATTTTTCCAGTCATTTCTCTTCCTCTTGAAAATCTTGGCTGGCTATTATCTAATCCCAGAGAGAGCTTTATTTTATTTTTCTCTGCTCTTGCTCTTAAATAAGGCAAATCAAAACCATCAGAAAAATATCCTACTAAAAAATCAGGGGATATCTTTTTTGTATAATCTATAAATTTTTCTATAAGTTCTGCTTCGTTTTCTACATATTCCACATATGAAGGCTTTTTCTTTGTTTTTTTCCAAGTTATTACTTTTTTAAAATTATCAGACACTAATGAAATCATTAAAATTTCGCCTTCTCCTATTTTTATTTCATCACATTCAATATCATAGCATAAAGTTTTTGGCTTGAATTTTTTTTCTTGTTTTATTTCTTTAAAAGATTGCAATTTAATGCAAAAATCAACATCAAGAGACTTGTCTATTCCTCCAAATTCTTTTGAATTATTTAGCATTTCTCCTGAAATTTCATACCAAGTTAAAGGAATTATTTTTTTCTCAATAATATAATGAGTTATATAACCTAAATCATATCCTCTTCTTTTCTCAATTCCTGGAAGAGCTAATCTGTCTGCTATATCATGCAAGTCTTTGTAGTTTGTGGCAAAAATTTTTAGAGCTTGAACATCTTTCCCTAAAAATTTCTTTTTATGAAGTTCAACTTTTTCTACTTTTGTTTTTCTTCCTTTGAGATTTAATTGGATTTTTTTTATTTTTTCAATTAAACTTTTTATTTTTTCTTTTGAAAGATTTTCCTGCAAAATTGCCCATAAATATACATCACATGAATCAATCACACAAACTCTCTTTCCAGTGCTATTTCTTCCAATTATTTTTGAATAATTTCTTCCATTAAAATCAAAATAATCATAATCTATTGGAATAAAACTTGTTTTCATGCTTTTTTAAATGAATTTCCTTATTTAAAATTAAGGTTTAGAAAGAAATATAAAGGAGTGATATTTTTTATAAGAATGCCTGTTTTAAATGTAATTGTTAGAAATTCAGAGGAATTTGAAAATTTTATTGCAGAGGCTTATGAAATGGGGCTTGTCGCTACTGGTGATACAAGAGATGAAGCTTTAGGATTTCTTGAAGAGGTTTCAGGAGTTTAAATTGATTCGGCTAGAGAAAGAAAAGACACAATAATTACAGGAGTTCCAGGAGAATTTGCTCAAACAGCTATGTCA
>CAZBJC010000023.1:0-6399 GCA_964492145.1 Candidatus Woesearchaeota archaeon | reverse complement strand
CTATTGCCATTGTGTTTGTTCCTGATGCTGTTATTTCTTCACCTAAAGCCATTGAATCAGTTCCTGACGCAGTTACATAATGTCCTATAGCAATTCCATAACTTCCTGATGCTGTAGCTGCTCTTCCAATAGCAACAGCTACAGAAGAATCTGTTACAGAACCGGCACCAATTGCAATTCCTCCATTAGAATGAACTTCATTAGAATTTCCAATTGCAATCCCAAAAGCATTATTAATTGTGTTATCATAACCTAATGCTATTTTTCCTATTGCAGTTAAAGTCGCTATAGGAGATGTTGTATTAATTCCTACATATCCTGAAGTGGTATTTACAAAAAATTTATTACTAACATTAAGGTCACTCCCAATATCTAAGGGACTTCCTCCAAATAATGTGCCTTCAATAATTACATCTTTTTCAAAAGTAGCATTTTCTGTAAAGTTTGAGTCTCCAACAACATTTAATTTATTTTGAGGGGTTGAGGTTCCAATACCAACTTTTCCAGTAGAAAAATAAAAGGGATTAGTATCAACAGGAGTTGAAAAAGTTAATCCATTGCTACCTCCTGTGATGTCTCCTCCTGACCAGATAATCTTTCCTGAATTTGACATACTGATGTCATCTCCAATAGTCACATCTCCATCACTTTTCAATTCTGTTCCTCCTGCAAAATAACCATTGCCAGTTATATTTGTGTCTCCAACAACATTTAATTTATTCTGAGGGGTTGAGGTTCCAATACCAACATATCCAGAAGTGGTATTTACAAAAAAGTCATTTGTTCCAACATAAAAATTTTTTGAGACATTTAACTGCCCTTCTTTAACTATAATGTTTCCTGCATTGATGACGAGTATTGAAACTATAACTAATGCAAACAAAAGAATAAATTTATACAAACCTCTTTTTTCTTTCATATCTTTTTATGTTTTTTTTATTTT
Source organism: Candidatus Woesearchaeota archaeon (assembly GCA_964492145.1). Taxonomy (GTDB): domain Archaea; phylum Nanobdellota; class Nanobdellia; order Pacearchaeales; family GW2011-AR1; genus WJLC01. The sequence continues at coordinate 5,456 of CAZBJC010000023.1, read as the reverse complement.
AAATACTTTTCTTAATTGATTTAAAATCATTTTTCATTTTAATGCAGGAGTAAATATATACTTCCAAAACATTTATAAGTTAGATACTTTCTCAATATATACATTAAACTACATACATCTGAGAATTCAAATGAAAGACAATTTTGATATCTTTTTTAGGAGAAAGCCAGCTCTAATGTTGGTATCTTTAAAAAAGAACAACCGGATGAGGTATGGTAGTATTTTGGCTAAAGAAGTGGATTGCACATATAGCCATGCAGTGAAAATTCTGCAAACTTTGGAAGCATTGAAATTAGTTGACTTTGAAAAAAAGGGGCGAATAAAATTGATAAAGTTGACTAAGAAAGGAAGAGATGTTGCTGATGCAATTGAAAACATCCAAAGATTGATTCATTAACTACCGCCCCTGAATAAGATTGAAAAGAGATAAACATAATTGTAGATGTTTAATTACAATATAATTTAAAAAAGATTTCTTATTTTTTTAGTAATGAGAAAATATTTAGTGATTACAGGAGGAGTTTTGAGTGGATTAGGCAAAGGTGTTGCTCTTGCAAGCATTGGACATCTTTTGAGCTCTGATTATAAAGTTGTTCCAATTAAATGTGATGGTTATCTTAATGTTGATCCTGGAACTATGAATCCTATTGAACATGGAGAGGTTTTTGTTTTAGATGATGGGGGTGAAGTAGACATGGATTTTGGGCATTATGAAAGATTTCTTGGAACTACTTGCAAATTTGATTGGAATCTTACTATGGGGAAAGTTTTTTCTAAGATAAGAGAAAAAGAAAGAAGAGGGGAATATTTAGGAGAAACTGTTCAGATGATTCCTCATGTTTCTGATTTTATAAGAGAGCATTTTATAAAAGTTGGAGATGAAACAAATGCTGATATTGTTCTTATTGAGATTGGAGGAACTCTTGGAGATATGGAAAATGAATTATATGTTGATGCTGTTAAATCTCTTTCTACTAAAGTTGGAAAGGAGAATGTTTTATTTATTCATTTGACTTATGTTCCTATTCCTTTTGGAGTTAATGAACAAAAATCAAAACCTACTCAGCAAAGTGTTGCTATGTTAAGACATAGAGGGATTAATCCTTCTATAATAATAGCAAGATGTCCTGAAATGCTTACAGATAAAGTTAGGCAAAAGATTGCACTAAGTAGTGGAGTTGAAAAGGAGGCAGTTATTACAGGAATAGATGTCGACGATGTTTATAAAATTCCCTTAATTTTTGAAGAACAAAACATGTCGCAATTACTAGCAAGAAAATTAAATATTCCAGTTAAGCCTAAAGTAAATAAACTAAGGCAATTGATTCTTAACAGGCAAAATGCAAATAAAGAGATTACAATTGCAATTGCAGGCAAATACACTGCTCTGGAAGATTCTTATGCGAGTGTTGTTGAGGCATTAAATCACTGCTCTGCTCATTTTTCAACAAGAATTAAAATTAAGTGGATAGAAACAAGCAATGATGACTTGGATTTAAACGGGGTTGATGGAGTTATTGTTCCAGGAGGATTTGGTGCAAGAGGAACAGAAGGAAAAATTAAAATTATTAAAAAATGCCGTGAGAACTCAATACCTTTTTTAGGAATTTGTTATGGTTTGCAGATGGCTGTTATTGAATTTGCAAGAAATGTCTGTGGATTAAAAAATGCTAATTCAACTGAAATTGATGAAAAAACTTTGCATCCAGTAATTGATATTTTAGAAGAGCAAAAACAGGTTATTAATAAAGGTGGAACAATGAGGTTAGGAGCTTATCCAGCTATTTTAAAAGAAGAAAGTATAGTCTTTAATTTGTATAGACAAAAAGAAGTATCAGAGAGACATAGACATAGATATGAGGTGAATCCAAAGTATCATGAGATTTTACAAAAATCAGGGATGATCTTTTCTGGAACATCTCCAAATGGCTCTCTTGTTGAATTTATTGAATTAAAAAATCATCCTTATTTTGTTGCAACTCAAGCACATCCAGAACTTAAAAGCACTTTAATGAAACCAGCTCCTTTATTCAATGGATTAATTGATGCTTGCTTAAAGAGAAAAGATTTAAATATTTCTTAGTATTTTATTTTTTATGAAAGAAAATTCAAAAGAGGTTTTATTGGAATTTAATTTGCCAGATTTTAGAAAGCAAGATGTAAAAGTTAAATTGACAAAAAATTCTCTTGGGATTACAGCCCAGAGAAAAACAGAAAAGAAAGTTCAGAGAAAAGGTTTTTTTCACAAAGAGAGTTCAAGCCATGTGTTTAATTATGCAACTACTTTGCCAAATGTAGATGCAAAAAAAGCAAAGATAACTTTTACTAAAGGAGTTTTAAAGATAAAAGCTCCTAAGAAATAATATGGTGCTCCAATACAAACTGAAAACTGAAACTAGGTGGAAAAAATATCCTGGCAAAGATAAACTAAAATATCCTGTTTCTAAATATGATTTTAGATTATTAAATGAGGCAAAGACAAAAGTTCTTGTTCCAAAAGGGAATTATACAAAAGTTATGAAAAGATTCAGGCAAATAGAATTCTTTAAACATAGAGGATAATTTTTTAAACAAAGTAAATTTAGAATATTAAGACTCAGTAGCTCAGTTTGGTTAAAGCTAAAGCAAAAATCATCCTGAGATTGAGCAAACAAAAAAGGCTCTGTAGCTCAGTTTGGTTAGAGCACCAGAATTTGGATTATATGGAATATAATTTAAATGGTGAAACTCTTAATCTGGGTGTCGGGGGTTCAAATCCCTCCAGGGCCATTTTTCATTTTGTAGTTATAAAGAATCTTAATATATCTCTTTTAATTAATATTGTTATGGATAAAATAGATTTAAGTATTTTTGATAAAAAAAGAAAATTAAAAATTCCTAAGAAAATAAATGAAGATCTTGCTGAGGAAGTTGGAATTCATGTAGGCGATGGCTCTATGAATATTTATAACAAGAGTTATGTTTATTCTTTAGAAGGTCACATAATCGATGATAGAAAATATTTTCTTAATCATATCTCGCCTTTATTTAAAAGATTATATAATCTTAATATTAGATTAAGAGAGAGAAAAAGTGCAGGAGTGTTTGGATTTCAAGTTGGTTCTAAAGGATTAATTAATTTTAAAAGTAACCTTGGTTTGCCTTTAGGTTCTAAGGAAGGCATAGAGATTCCAAGAGTAATCCTTAATTCAAATAAAAAGATACTTGCAGGATTCATTAGAGGACTATTTGATACTGACGGAGGAATTTATTTAGAAAAAAAATACAAAAAATTTTACCCTAGAATACAGTTAGTTAATAAATCTCTTAATTTAATGAAACAAGTTAAAAAGATTCTAACTGAAGTTTTTGAGTTTAATCTTTCTTCAAGAATTGAAGATAAATATTGCAGGTTAATAATCAGAGGTGATAAAAATTTTAAAAAATGGATGAAAATTATTGGTACAAATAATCCTAAAAATGTAAAAAAATACAAACTTTATACTCAATAGAAAGTTTAAAAAATTATACTTTTCTTTTATTTACATGAAAAAGATTATCTTTTTATTCTTTATTTTGTTTTTAATTGAAAGCATTAGTGCAGCAAGCATAAATTATCAAATTTTTGAGAATAAAGTTTTAGTTCAAGAAGATTTTGGAGAAGTGAGAAATTTTGAATTAAAACTCCCTTATGATACAGATGTTTTTGAGACAGATTCAGATTATATTCTTCTTCCTCAAGAAGAATATAAATTGCTTAAAGTTAATTTTTCAAAGAATTTAAATTTTAGTTATATAACAAGTTCTATGATTGAGAAATCAAAAAATAAATATTTTTTTATTATGAAAAATAATTTTAATGAGAAACAAGATATAAAATTATTTCTTCCAGAAGCCGGAGCTTTAATGAAAGATAAATCTTTGATTTTTCCAAAAACAGAAAATATTTCTACAGATGGAAGAAGAATTATTTTAGAATGGAAAAATTTTAATGATGAAGAAATTGTGGTTGCTTATGAGATTATTAAAAATTCAGAAAATTTTTGGTTTTATATTTTGATTATCTTAATAGGAATTTTTGCTATTTTATACACTTTTCAATTAATAAAATCTAAAAAAAAGCTTGAAAAATGGAAAGAGAAAATAAAAAAACAAAAAAAGAAAATAAAAGAAAAAACAAAAAAAGAACTCACAAAAAATTTATTTAAAGAAGAAAAAGAAATAATTGAATATTTAATGGAAAAAAAAGGGAATGAATCTTGGACAAAAGAAATTGTAAGAGATTTAGGAATTTCTAAAGTTAGATTGAGCAGAAAATTAAGAAATTTAGAGCAAAAAGAATTAATTGAAAAAATCCCTTTTGGAAATGAAAATAAAATAAAGCTTCTTAAAACCCAATAACTTGTTTCATGTTGTTTCACATATTAATTATATAGTATTTTGTTCTTTGATTATTAACAAATCCCAATTAAATCGCAGGAGGTAAAATAAAGCGTTATAAAAATCAAAATGAAAACAATAACAACATTGATGATAGTGTTTATGGCTTTTGCTTTAGTAAGTCCTTTAGTAATGGCTCAAGAAAATTTGTCTCAAAATGAGACTCAAAATATCTCTTTAACTGATGAGAACTTGACTGAAGTTAGTCCAGGAGTTGGTCCAGATTCAATCTTTTATGGATTAGACAGAGCCATGGAAAGAATCTCTTTGGCTTTAACTTTTAATAGAGCAAGAAAGGCTGAAAAAGCTTTAAGAATTGCAGATGAAAGACTTGCAGAAGTTGAAGCAATGATAAAGAAAAATAAAAGCAAAGCAGCAGATATTGCTCAAAGAAAGCATGACAAAATTTTGGATTATGCTGAGAAAGAAATTGTAGGAATTGATAGTGATGGGAATGTAAATGCTTCTGAGAAAGCTTTAGAAAGAATCTCAAAGATAAGACTTGGATTATTAATGCATAGTGAAAGAATTGCATTAATTCATCAAAGAATTTTAGATAGACTTTCTCAAAATCCAAATGTTAGTGCAGAAAAAATTGCTCATCTTGAAGAAGTTTTCTCTAAAATTGAAAACAAAAGCCGATTCATAGAACAGAAAGTTGCTCAAAGAAGAAAAAATATAAGAACAAAATATAAAGTTTTGTCTCAGAAAAATGAAAGTGAATTGACTGAACAAGAAAAGCAATTTTTAGATAAAGTGAATAAGATTAAGGAAAGAATAAATGAGTCAAATCTAACAAGACAAGAAATGAGAAATGCAATTAATAAAAAAATTATAAGAAATTTTGTTAGAAAAGAGATTCAAAAAAGAAATCTAAGTAATGCAAAATTGAATCAATCAACATTAAATGCTTCAGCAGTAGTAAACAAGCCCATGACTTTAAATGCTAAAGCAATAGCAAATTAATCTTTATTTTTTTATTTTTTTTATTTATTTTTTATTATTAAGTAAATTATTGTGAAAAAAAGAGCAAGAAT
>CAZBJC010000022.1:0-6553 GCA_964492145.1 Candidatus Woesearchaeota archaeon | reverse complement strand
TTCTTGGCCAAAATTGCAAACTTCCTTTTCTTGGTGATTTTCTTGTAGGCATTTACTAGTATTGCGGAATACATTTTTAGTTACCCTGGAATAAAATATCAAGAAAAATAGGCTTTTTAAAGGTTTTTACGCTTCAAATTCAGCTTCTTCAATTCTTTCTTTGCCATCAATTTTTGCTTTTCTTATTATCTCTCCTTTTCTTTTTGCTTCTTCTCTTATCCTTGCAAAATCTTTGCTGTTCTTAAGTTCTTCAGGAATTATAATATCTGTAATGATAAAAGTATGATTTATCTCTGCTTCTTTAAAATCAGGTTTTTCAAAAATAAAACTCTCTGCAATTGTTTGGTCTTTTGTTTTTAAATTGCAAAAATCTGCTTTAGGTTCTTCCTTGCCTTTTCCTGGTTTTCCAGATTTTGGAGCTTTTGGCTTAATTTTTAATTTTGTCTCATCTTTTTCTGCTTCAAAAGTTAAAGCAAAAAAGTTCTTTGGGAATTCATTTAAAAGATTTATAATTTCCTCTCCAGACATTTCTTTATCAATAATATATCTTTTAACTCCCTGGAATTGTTTTATTTCTTTAAAATCTAATTTTCCTTTTAAATCAATTGTTGAGATAACTGCTCCTTTAACTTCTGTCTTTGCAGAACCTAATTTTTCAGCAACTATTCTAACTAATTCATTTGCAAATTCAGAGCTTGTTGAAATAGAATACTTTCCTTTGGAATTTTTTGCTTTTATTAATGCTCTGTTTATAAACTCGCCTTTGCTGAATTTCTGGAATTGAAGATGAACTTTGTTGTCAATTTTTTTTTCAAAGATTTTTTTTATAAAATTCATAATATACTCTTCTTGAATATAATTTATAAAGCTTGTGACTTTTTTGAATTGTCTCGGAAGTTTTATAAATTTAAACTTCGTAATCTTATTACTTAAAATGGATGAAAAATATTTCAAACAAATTATGACTTCTATTATCCTAATAAGCTTAGTCGTTCTAAGTTTTCTTTTATTAAGGCCTATTTTGCTTTCAGTTATCTCTGGAATTCTTTTAGCTTTTATCTTTTCTCCAGTTTATGATAAAATTCTAAAAAAAGTTAAATCAAAAAATATTGCTGCAAGTTTAATTTCAATTTTTTTAATATTGCTTATTATCCTTCCAATATGGTTTTTAACTCCAATACTTATTGACCAGTCCCTTAAAATCTATTTTGCAACTCAAAAGATGAATTTTGTCACACCTTTAAAATCAATTTTTCCGTCGATTTTTGCCTCAGAAGAATTTTCTAGCCAAGTCGGTTCAATTATCTTTTCCTTTGTTAATAGTACTATAAATTCTTTTACTCAATCCATCTCTAAAATAATCCTTAAATTTCCTTATTTGTTTTTGCAATTAATCATATCTTTTTTTGTTTTCTTTTTTACTTTAAGAGATAAGGAAAAATTAACTTCTTATATTAAAAGTCTTCTCCCATTCTCTAAAGATGTTGAGAACAGGCTTTTTGAGCAAACAAAAGGAATAACCATCTCAGTTATTTATGGACAGGTTTTTCTTGGAATGATTCAAGGAATTATTGCAGGACTTGGATTTTTTATCTTTGGTGTGCCTAATTATTTGTTTTTGACTATACTGGCAATGTTAGCAGGGATATTCCCTATTGTTGGAACAACTGTAATATGGATTCCAGTTGTAATTTACCTTTTTATTAAAGGAAGCATGCTTTCTGCTGTGGGCGTGACAGTCTTTGGATTAATTGCTGTTTTTATTGATAATATCTTAAAACCTCTTTTTGTATCTAAGAGAACAAGCATGCCTGCTTCAATTGTTTTAATTGGAATGATAGGAGGATATTTTCTTTTTGGAATTTTAGGATTTATTCTTGGTCCTTTAATACTAGCATATCTTTTAATTATATTAGAAATTTATAGAAACAAAAGAGTTCCAGGAATTTTAGTTCAAGAACCTCCTTATAAATTAAAGATAAATATATAAAATACTCCTTCTATTCTTTTTAAAAGAGGCAGAATGGACTTAAAAATTAAACTTCTAAAATGGACTGCAGGGATACCTGTGGCTATGTTAAAAGAAAAAACAGCAGAAAAAATAGGACTTCGTGCTAAAGACAAAATTTCTATTAAAACTTCTTCAGGAAAAGAATTTTCTACAATTTTAGATGTTATTAAATCTGGACTTATTAAAAATAATGAAATAGCTGTTTCTTCTGAGGTTAAAAAAATTTTAAATCTTAAAAAAGGACAAAAAGTTGAAATAAAAATTGCTCCTTTGACAAAAAGCCTTTTGTATATTAAAAAGAAATTAAATAAAAAAATATTATCGCAGAAAGAGATTAATGAAATAATAAAAGATATCGTTAATAATTCCTTATCTGAAGCAGAAATAGCTCTTTTTGTTTCAGCAATGTATAAACATGGAATGACTTTCAAAGAAACTGTTTTTCTTATTAAGGCAATTTTAGAGTCAGGAAATAAATTAAAATTAAAAAGAAAAATAATTGTGGATAAGCACTCTATTGGAGGTGTTGCAGGGAATAGAACAACCCCCCTTGTTGTTTCAATATGTTCTGCTGCAGGACTAACTTTCCCAAAAACTTCATCACGAGCAATAACAAGCGCTGCTGGAACTGCTGATGTTATCGAGACAATTGCAAAAGTAGATTTTTCAATAAAAGAATTAAATAAAATAATCAAAAAAACAAATGCATGCATGGTTTGGGGGGGTTCTTTAGGAATGGTGCCTGCAGATTCAAAAATAATTCAAGTTGAAAGAATGCTTAAAATTGATCCTGAATCTCAGCTTTTAGCATCTATTATGTCTAAAAAACTTGCAATGGGAAGCAATTATATTTTAATTGATATTCCTTATGGGAATTCTGCAAAAGTATCTAAACAAAAAGCAAGAAGTTTAGGAGAAAAATTTGAAAAACTTGGGAAATATTTTAAGAAAAAAATTAAAATTGTTTTTACTGACGGAAGCCAGCCTATTGGCAATGGAATTGGCCCCGCTTTAGAGCTTTCTGATGTAATAAAAGTTTTAGACCCAAGAAAAAAAGGGCCAAAAGATTTAGAGGAAAAAGCAATTTTTCTTTCAAGCAAGATTTTTGAGATGACTGGAAAAGCTAAGAATAAAAAAGCTATTGAAATGGCTAAGAAAATTCTTTATTCAGGAAAAGCTTTTGAAAAATTCAAGCAGATTATTAAAGCCCAAAAAGGCTCTCTTCAAGAAATAATTCCATCTAAGATAAAAAAGCATGTATTTGCAAAAAAATCTGGAAAAATTTTTGAAATAGACAACAAAAAAATAAACTCTCTTGCAAGAGTTGCTGGATGCCCTGGAGATAAATTTACAGGAATATATCTTTATGTTCATAAAAATGATAAAGTAAAAAAAGGCGATAAACTTTTAACAATTTATTCTGAATCTAAATCAAGATTAAATGAGGCTTTTAATTTTTATAAAAAGACAAAAATAATAAGTATAAAATAACACAACTAATTTTTTAAATATCTTTTATGTTCTTTTTTTATGGATTATAAAAGAAAATTAATTAATTATTTTAAAAAAAATCTTTTAAAAGGATACACTCCTGACTCTTTGAAATTTGCATTAATGAGCCAAGGATATTCAAGAACCTCTGTTGAAACAGCTCTTGATCAAGCTAATAAAGAACTTGCTCAAAAAGCCCCTGTTTTAAAAGAAAAACCAAAAATAAAATACGAGATTATTGATGAATATAATAAACCTATTAAAATAAAAAAATCTTTTTGGAGACGGCTTTTTGGATTATAGCAAACTTTAAAACTTCTTAATAATCTAATAGAATAATGCCTCTGTCGCATAATGGTAGTGCACCGGCCTTGAGATCGAAACTTTAGTTTCTCACTCATATCAAGGTTTTGACATGAGAGCCGGGCCCTTTTGGGCTTCCAGGTTCGATTCCTGGCGGGGGCGTGAATGGGGCTTTATGCCCCTTATTTCTCAGGAGAATGCGTTTTAGTAAAAAGAAATTTTCTTAGGTTCGACGAGCAATGTTCACGAAACCACTTTGTCGCCCTTGATTTTGAGTGAGCTTGTATATAGTTAATTTTATTAATCTGCTTTGTTTTATTTATCTATGAATAAAAAAGTAAAATATCTTATTCTATTCTGTATAGGGATAATAATACTCTTTCTTTTTATTTTATTTTTGACTCCACTAAAAATTACTTTAAATTTTTATATTGAGCAGACTAATGAATCTCTTTCTGGAAAAGTATATCTTAATGATGAATATCTTGGAGAAGCAATAAATGGCACTCTTTCTGTTACCCAAGATAAATTATATCCTGGAGAAATATCCCTTAAAGGTAAATATGAAGGAAAAAATTTTGAATTTTTATTCACTCTTGATAGAAATTATGAATCTTATAATTCTTTAGATTATGTAATTTCTCAAGATGAAATTGATTTATTGCTTTTAACTAATAATTCTCTTAAATTCTCGGAAACTGAAGATGAAATATTTTTATTATTAAATCAAGAAAGAGAAAAAGAAGGCCTTCCACCTCTTAAAAGAAAAGCAATTTTAGATTCTATTGCAAGAGATTATGCAAAAGAAATGGCAGAAAATGCTTATTTCTCTCATACAACTCCTCAAGGGAAAGATTTAACAGATAGATTGATTGAAAAAAACATATTTCACTTTGTTGCAAATGAAAATATAGCATTTTTACAATTATCTCCTGGAGAAGATTTAGCAGAAGATTTTGTCCAAGGATGGTTAAAAAGTCCAGGACATAGAAGCACAATATTAGACAGAGATAATATTTACACTCATGTTGGTATTGGAGTATATTGTATTCAAGACGAAGGATATCCTACTTGCTATGGTGTGACTGAATTTGTAGGATTAGAATTGAATTTTGGAGGTGAAATAAAAAGAAATTATTATAGTTTTTATAAAATATACTCTGAGGATTATGGATTTAGTTTTGATGTTCCTGTTACAATAGAACTTAATGCATCTGTTGTAACAGAGTTTATGTTAGTTGAGGAGACAAAGGATTATGATAGATTTCTCTCTAGAAATTCTTATAATAAAATCTTTAGGAAAATAGGAAAAAATTTTATTTTAGATGATATTATTATTAAACCTGGTTATGGATTAATAATTGGAAGCACTAAAGATGATACTCTTTTTAATGTATCTGTGATTCCTAAATAAATTTTATCAAAGCAATTTTATTTTTCAAAAGCGTCTAAGACTCTTATGTCTGGGGAAAGAACATCAACTTTATCGTCTTTAAATCTTAGTCCTCTATAAACTCTTTGCCATAATTCTCTTCTTGCTTTGTCTTTGTAAAAACTCCAATAATTTTGAGGCTGGGTTTTATTTAGTATTTTCCAAAAAGAATCTTTTACATTTGGATTAGGGTATTTTGTAAAAACAATGCTGTTGCATTGCTCTCCAGGAAAATCAATTCCTCTTGAGGTTTTTGTTGAAAAAAGAATCTTTATGTCACCTCTTTTAAATTTTTCAATTATTTTTCCTTCTTTATCTTTGTTTTGCAGTTCTTTTAATTTTTCTCTTGTAATCAAGTTAAAAAGATTATATCTTTCTAATTCTTCTTTATTCGGCAAATCTGAAAAAGCATTTATATGAACAAGCACAGGTTTTTTAGCAATTTCAACGCATTTGTCTAATGCTTTAAGATAATCTTCTCTGGAAAATCTTCCATTTGAAAAATTAGAATATTTGCAATCTATCTCAAGCCCTGTTTTTAGAATATTGATTTCGCCTTGAGATTGCGTCTCTGCGTCAATTATTTTAAAATTCTCTATACCGAATATTTTTTTTAAGACCTCTTCAGAATGAATAGTTCCAGACATCATAATAATTCTTTTATTTTTATCAACTAATTTTTTGAATCTTTTTGCAAGATTTGTTGTAACTGTGCTTGCGATTATTTGATTTTCCTTTTTACTAAATGTAACATAACTTTCATCTAAAAAATCCTCAAACATCTTTGCTGTTTCTTCTAAATCAAACAGATAACTCTCATCATCAATTTCTGATAAGAATTCAGGAATTTCTAAAAAAATTTTTAATAAATCATAAACCCCTGTTTCTTTTAAAGAAATTATTTCTCCTGAAGAAATCGCATCCTTTATTTTTTCATCTTTTTTTATTTGCTTTAAAATCTCACTAAGTTCTTTAAATGCTTTGTCAAATTTTTCATTAAAACTAATTGCATAAATTAGTGCATTTTGAAGCCTGTCAAGATTTATTGTTCTTTGATTTGAAAATTTATCTAAAAATTCATCGCATTCATCAATTATCTCTGCTTCTGTTAAGGGTTTTCTATTCAAAGCTGACTCTAAAAGATACTTTGATGAATTAAAAACAAGAACATCTGCAGTAAGATAGGAATTAAATTGTTCATAAAATCCGCATCCTGGTTTTCCTTGATGAATAATAAATTTTGTTCCTTCTAATCCTTCATAATATCTTTTTTTTGAATCTGGAAAAGATTTTAATTCATATTTAGAAGGAAGAAC
>CAZBJC010000021.1:0-6612 GCA_964492145.1 Candidatus Woesearchaeota archaeon | reverse complement strand
CTCTTTTTCCTGCTAAATTTTTTCTAATTCTTCCTTCTTTTCCTTTAATTCTTTCAGTAATTGTTTTAAGAGGCTGTCCGCTTCTATGTCTTGCTGGTGGAATTCTCGCAATAGTATTATCAAAAAAAGTTGTAACATGAAATTGAAGCAAGTCCCATAAGTCTTCAATAATCACTTCTGGTGCTCCAGCATTTAAATTTTCCCATAGTCTTTGATTAGCTCTTATAATATCTGATAATTTATGAGTCAGATCATCTTCACTTCTTTCTCCGCTTTCAAGGATAATGCTTGGCCTGACAGTTACTGGCGGGACTAAAAGTGAAGTCAAAATAGCCCATTCTGGCCTGCATGTTTTAGGATTTACTCCTATTTTTTTTAATTCATCATCAGGGATATTAACAAGCATTTCTCTTATCTCTGTAGGAAATAATCTTCTTTTTCCAATATAAAAATTTGTAGGTTTGTCTAATTTTACTTTCTCATGAACAGCTCCACAATGCGGACAAACTTTAACATCTTTTGCTTTTTTTGCTCTTTCACTCAAAGGATATTTTTCTAATTTATTATCTTCTAATAATAGTTTTCCACATTCATGACAAAAAGATCTTAGTCCAATTTCTATTAAAGGAACATATTTAAGATGAATAACAGCTCTGGCTAAATCAATGCTCCCTGGGTGTCCAAGACATTCTTTTAATCTTCCTCCACAAGTTCTACATCTTACTCCTGGATCAACAGCTCCAAGTCTCAAGTCCATTAATCCTCCGTCAACTGGATATCCGTCAATATCATAAAGTTCAGGAGTTACTATTTTTGCACGAGATAATTTTTTAATTTGTTCAGGACTAAGTAATGAAAAATTAATTTCTCCAATTTTTTTCTTTATTATTTTTTTCATTTTATTCATATTTGTTTTTTAATTCAAATCCTGAGTGAATATGAAGACCTTGCAATTCTTCCATTAATAATTTGAAAGCATATGAAACCTCAATATACTCCACTGATTCATTTTCACAGATCGGGCAGTATGTTTTATTTCTAATATTATCTTCTATTGCAATTGTTCCACATAAAGTACAGACTGGCAAAATGACTTTATCAGATTCATATCTTTCTTTTAATAATAATGAAGCTCCATGAGCAACTAGAGCTTGCTGTTCCATTTCTCCAAGTCTTAATGCCCCTCCTCTTGCTCTTCCTTCTATAGGTTGTCTTGTTAACAAAGCAATCTTTCCTGAAGCTCTTCCATGGATTTTATTAGCTACCATGTATTTAAGTTTTAGATAATATAGATTACCAATAAAAACCTTTGACTTCATTTTTTCTCCAGTAATTCCATTATAAACAGTTTCTTTTCCATCATATCTAAACCCAAGATTTTTAAGTTGCTCTTCTAATTCTCTTTTGCTTGTTCCTGAGAAAGATGTGCCGTCAATAATTTCTCCTTTTAAACATCCTACTTTTCCTGCAAGCAACTCAAGTAAATACCCTACTGTCATACGACTTGGAAGCCCATGAGGATTAAAAATAACATCAGGTTTAATTCCTTTTGATGTGAAAGGAATATCTTCTTCAGGGATAATTGCGCCAATAACTCCTTTCTGACCGTGTGATGTTGCAAATTTGTCTCCTAATTCTGGAATTCTTTGATCTCTAGTCTTAACTTGAATAATTTTATTTCCTTCTTTATCCTCTGTGATAAACACATTATCCACAATTCCTTTTTCTTCTTGTCTAAGAGTTACTGAGGATTCTTTTTTTGTTCTTACAGAAATTTCTCTAGCTTCTGATAAAAATTTTGGCGGAGACATTTTTCCAATCAAAACCTCGCCTTCATTAACTTTAGCTTCAGGATAAATAATTCCATCTTTTTCTAAATGCTTATAACTCTCTTCTGTTTTATACCCTGAACTGTCTTTTTCAGGAATTGCTATTTCATCTTTTAATCCTCCGGCATAATTCATTTCAACAGCAGAATAAGGTCTAAAATAAAAACTCCTTCCTACTCCTCTTTGCAAACTACCTTGATTAAACACTAAAGCATCTTCCATATTATACCCTTCATATGTCATAACAGCAACAACTAAATTTTGTCCAGCAGGATATATGCTTAAAGTGTCATAAACAAAACTTCTTACAATTGGTTTTTGAGGATATTGAAGAATACTAACATCTGTATCTAATCTGCATAAATAATTTGCAGCATACAATCCCAAAGCTTGCTTTTGTGTCTTACTTCCTCTATTTAATCTTGAACTCTGGTCATGATTTCCATATGGAACTAAGCTTGTAACAACTCCAAATAAATCAGTAGTGTCAATCTCAAGATGAGTATGTTTTGGAGTCAATTCCTCTTCATATAAAGCGACTAAAGCATTTTCTTCTTCAGCAGCATCAAGATATTCAATAATTCCCTTTTTAATCAAATCATTCCATCTTAATTGCCCTTGTTCTATTTGAATTAAATCTTCGTTTTTTAATTTTGGAGCACCATTCTCAACTATGATTAAAGGCCTTAGCGCTCTTCCTGCTTCAGTAGAAATTATTATATTATCTAAATCAGTAGCTTCTTTAATACTAAGTTGGATTGGAAGTTTTCCTTCTCTTCTCTTTTCCCTTATTTTTTGAACAAATCCTTCTGATTCTTTTATAGTTCCAATAAATCTTCCATTAAAAAAAACATCTTTTCCTTCAATTCCCTCTTTATCTACTCCTTCTTCTTCAAGCTCTTTTAAAAACTTGTCTTCATCAAGTTTTACTGTTGTTGAAATCTTGCATAAAACTGAAAGATTTTTTCTTAATCCTATCTCTGTTCCTTCTGGAGTTTCAATAGGGCAGAATCTTCCATAATGAGTTGGATGAAGAGTCCTTGCCAAGAAATTTTCTTGGTCTGACGGAAGCATACTTGAAACTCTTTGCAACTGAGAGATAGTTGAGAGATAATTTGTTTTATCCATATTTTGTGTAACTCCTTTTCTCTCGCCTGTCCAACTTCCTGTCGCAATAGCAGATTCTATTCTATGGCTGAATAGTGTAGATTTTGCAATTGTTTTAATTGAATAAAACTTTTTTCTTTTTGATGATTTTTGTAATGAATATTGAATGTCTCTAAATAAGATTCTTAAATTGACTCTAAATAAGCTTGATAATAAATCTCCTGAAAGCCTTACTCTTTTATTAGCATAATGATCTTTATCTGTTTTTAAGTGAGGATTCTCTTTTGCAATTAAGTATTGTTTGATTAATTTGCATAATGTAATTGCTTTTTTCATTCTGTCTTCTTTTTTTCCTCCAATGTGAGGGAATAAATAAGAGTCAATTCTTTGTTTGACTCTGTCAAGAATTTCTTTTTTTGTTCCTTGCAGATTTGTTGTCTCAGCAATATACATCATAGCATCGTCTTGATTTGCAATATTAACAAAATCATAAAGATTAACAATTACACTATCAGTTTCTTTTCCTATATACTTAGCAATTTCTGATTCTTTAATTAATCCTAATGCTTTTAAAATAACAATAGCAGGAATCTCTCTGAATCTTGAGAAAGAGATTTCAAAGATACCTTCTTTATTCTCAGTAATTGTAGTTGGAATTCTATATGTTCCTCTTAGAGAAAAAACTCTTAAAATTAATTCTCCTTTTTTGTTTTTTTCAATAAATGGTTGATTCTCAGCAAGATCTTCAGCCATAATCATTACTCTTTCATTACCATTAATTATAAAATATCCGCCAGGATCAAGAGGGTCCATGTAATTTTGTATTAATTCTTCTTTTGTCATCCCATTTGTATTGCAAATATTGCTTTTGACCATAACAGGAATCTGCCCAATTTCAACTATCTCTGAATCAACTTGGTCATCTTTTTTAACTGTTAATTCAAGTGTTATTGGTGCAGAATAAGTTAAATTTCTCAGTCTTGCTTCTGTAGGAGTTATAAGAGACGAACTTCCATCAGCTTCAATAATTCTTGGCCGTCCAACTTCAATCTTCCCAAGAGTAATCTCAAAATCATCAGACTTCATAGTTTCTGATATCTCTTTGACAATCTCCTGAAGTTTTTCCTCAATGAAATTATTAAAAGAAGTAATATTTGATTCTACTAAAGAATGATTTTTTAAATAATCTTTTATAACTAAATGAGTTTTATCTTTAACCATTATACTACCACCCTATAATATGTATTTATTTTGTCTTCTTCTTTTCTTTCAATTTTTATAACATCTCCAATTTCACATGCTTCTGGAAGAGCTGGATCTTTTAATAAAATTTTAGGCAACTGAGCTTTAGAAATATTTAATTTCTTTAATAATTCCTCTGTTTCTTTTTCATTTAGTTTAGAATGTTTTGGCTGTAGAATATGCATCTTAGGGAATAGTTTTTAACAACTTTTTAATAATAAAAGAAACTAAAAATTGATTTAAAAACCTTTTGTTTTTCTTAACTAAAAAATTAGTTTTCTTAAAAGTGCTTATATTCTTTAAAATATGGCCTCGACGGGATTCGAACCCGCGACACCTAGCTTAAAAGGCTAGTGCTCTACCAGGCTGAGCTACGAGGCCACTCTATGTCTAAACCTTGGAGTCAGACAGGTCAAGCCAGACTTTAGTCTGAGCCTACCAGGCTGAGCTACGAGGCCACTCTATGTCTAAACCTTGGAGTCAGACAGGTCAAGCCAGACTTTAGTCTGAGCCTACCAGGCTGCAAGAAATCAAAGATTTCTAGCTGCATTGTTTTTTTCAAAACAACACAGAGCAACAAGGCCACATAATCTACTATAATATTTAATAGAATTAGTTTAAAAAAGTTTGTTAATCTCTTTTTATTATGATTTCTAAACTCTTACTTCAATTATTTCAAAATAGTCTTTTAAAATATTCTTAAGCTCGCTTAAGTATTCTTCTTTTGTACTCTTTTTATTTTTAAAAGATTCATCAATAAATTTTCCTTGATTTTTAAATCCCTGTAAAACAAATTTTTTTGGCTTGCCTGCGCATAATTGATTTAACCATTTTGCCATGTCTTCTAATTCTTTTACATCATGAAAATCCTCTAAAATAGTTGTTCTAAATTCATAATAATCTAAAAGAGATGAAATAACTTTTATACTCTTTTCAATTTTTTTAACATCAATATTTGAATTAGTTATCTTTTGATATTTTTCTTTACTTGACTTAATGTCCATAGCAACAAAATCAATTAATCCTTTTTTTATTAATTCTTCAAGAAGTTCTGGAAAACTTCCATTAGTATCTAATTTAATGCTATATCCTAAATCTTTTATTTTTTTTAAAAAATCAACTTCAATAGTCATTAAAGGCTCTCCGCCTGTAATGCAAATTCCTTCTAATTGCCCTTTTCTTTTTTTTAAAAAATCCAAGATTTCTTTTTCATTGTAATCTTTTCCTACAGAAGATAAAACCAATTCTGGATTATGGCAAAACCCGCATCTAAAATTGCATCCATACAAAAAAAGAGTGCATGCTATTTTTCCAGGATAATCTATTAATGTTAATTCTTGCAAACCTTTTATTTTCATTTTTTATGCAGATACTTTTAATACCTGCTCCTTAGGTTTAGCTTGTTTATTAAAAGTTACCCTATCTTCAAATTCCTCTCTTTTTCCTTCATTCCATTGTTGCACTGGCCGAAGATACCCAACAACTCTTGAATAAACTTCACATCTTGTTCTTTGTTTTTTTTCTTGCATTTTTATTTCCTCCTTTTAATTAATCATCTCCGGAGAATCCGGCCTGATTTCTACTACTTCTAAATTCTGAACAGCATCAATTGTTTGTGCTCTATCTGCTTTTTCTACCTCTTCTCTGTAACCCCTTTCTTCATCACACTTTGGACAAAATTCATGTTCTCCAGCAATATATCCATGAATAGGACAAATTGAGAATGTCGGAGTAATTGTGAAGTACGGAAGCCTGTAATTTTCTGCAATTTTCTTAACCATCTTTTTAACTCCTTCTTTTTCTAATTTTTCCCCAATAAAACCATGCAGAACAGTCCCTCCAGTGTATTGTATTTGTAATTCATCTTGCAAATCTAAAGCTTCAAATAAATCAGGAGTATAATCTACAGGAAGCTGGCTTGAATTTGTATAATAAGGTTCTGCATCTTTTTCTCTTACTGCTCTTTCATTTGCAACAATTATTCTTCCAAATCTTTTTTTGTCATGTCTTGCAAACCTATAGGTTGTTCCTTCTGCAGGAGTTGCTTCAAGATTATAAATATTTCCTGTTTCATCTTGATATTCTTCTAATTTTTCCCTCATGAATTTTAAGACTTTTAATGCAAATTCTTTTCCTTTTTCTGTAGCAATATTCTCACCTGGCATAAAATTCATTATTGCTTCATTCATGCCTAATAATCCTATTGTGGAAAAATGATTTTTCCAATATTCTCCTGTTTTTAGTTTAATGCTTCTCAGATAAAATTTTGAATAAGGGTATAATCCTCTTTCTGTAAATCCTTCTATTGCTTTCCTTTTAATTTCCAAGCTCTCTTTAGCTAATTCCATTAATCTTTCTAATCTATTGAAAAAATCCTCTTCAGTGAGAGAAGTAAATCCTAATCTTGGCATATTAATTGTAACAACTCCAATGC
>CAZBJC010000020.1:0-6648 GCA_964492145.1 Candidatus Woesearchaeota archaeon | reverse complement strand
TTCCCCTGCTTTTTTTATTCTTTGAAATAAACTCATTTTCTATATAATAGTCACTGCTTAGTGGTATTTAAATATTATGTTTTTAGGGTTTTTATGTGATACAATAAAGAGGTTAGAGTATAAATTATTTTTGGTGAGATCAGCAAAAAGCTTATATAATATTAAGTTTTAAATAATCTTATGGAACAGATGATAAATATAAAAGGATTAATGGAAAAATTAATAAAAATTCAAACAGACATAGATTATATACGAGAACATTTAGAGGATACAACATTAACAAAAGATGATTTAATAGCATTAGAAAAATCTGAAAAAGAATTTGTAGAAAAAAAGACTATTTCTCATAAAGATTTAAAAAGAGAGCTGGGATTATAATGCATGAGATTGAATATTCTATTCAAGCTAAGAAATTCTTAAAAAAACTTGATAAAAAGATTGCTGAAAGAATTTATAATAAGATAGGAAATTTAAAAAATAATCCTGTTCCAAATGACGCTAAATTTATAGAAAGAGACAAATTTAAAGACAAAATATTTAGATATAGAATTGGAAATTACAGAGCCTTGTATAAATTAAAAGAAAAGATTATTTTAATTTCTAAAATAGATAAAAGACCACGAGTTTATAGAAAATAGTAATCTTAGAATTAAAAACTACTTCAAATATTCAATGCATCTCTGCAATAGAATATCAAAATCTTTTTGTTTTTTCCATTCTTTCTCAATAAATTGTCTTAATTTTTTATGTTTTGGATATCCTTCATCCCTAACAAACCATAAATCTTTGAATTCTGAATTTAGCAAGGCTGTTAAAGATTCCTTTAAATCTGCTGTTTTTACTTTTCCTATTTTTCTCTCTGCTTTTTTCCAGTAATAATAATGAAAATGAATGTGCATTAATTCATGCCCGCAAGTCTCCAATACACTTGGAATACTTCTGAACATACTAACCATAAACCAAGGTTTGTCAAAATCATAAGGGCATCTTAATTGCATAGTAAGATATGCTGTTATTTTATCAAATGGAAAGGATTTTTTTGTTATTTTTTTAAGTCTAATAAAAAATTCATTACTAATTTCATCCCAAGCTTTTTGAAAAGATTCAATAATCAAAGACAGAAGTTTGCTTTCATAAACTGATTTGTAAAATTTTTCTAAATCTTTTTTGCATTCTTTTAATTTTTTTCCTTTGCACATTTTACTCAAAACAGAATTTTTTTTGTTCCCACCTCCCCATGGAGAACTAGAATTAATAGTGTCCCAATTATTCCACAAATCTTTTTCTTTATTAAATTTAAAAATAACCTTTGGCATAATATCATTAAGAAAAAAACTTTTTATATCCTGTGTTTCTAAATCACTCCCCTTGACTCTCAGTCATTGTTTGAGTCAATTGAGTATTAATCTCTTCCATTGCTTTGTCTAATTCTTGCCTTGCTTCTTTTAATTTTTCTATCTGGTTTGCAATTATTTTTTGAGTATCGGGGATGCTTTTTTTTATCAGGTTTTTATCTCCAATATCTACAATCAAATCCTCAGAAAGTAATTTTGCTTTTACAAATATTCCTTTTCCAATTGAGGCAAGAATTTCCTCTCCTTTTTTTCCTTTAATATTATCAAGTCCAAACTCTAATGATGTCATATCTACTATTGCATTTTCAACTGCTTGAATCTGCTGATTAATATTTTGTATTTGTTGTTCAAACATGCTTAACTTAAACATGAGCTCTTGTTGTTTTTTATCTTTTTCCATAAATTACTCTGCTTAAACTACTTTTAAAATCTTTCTAAGAATTATACTTGAAAAAATACCTGCAAAAATATACCACCAAATCCAATGAGGAAATATTTCTGTATAAATTCCTCTAATCCACCAAAAGAACATAATTAAAGGAATAAATGAAATTAATAAAGGTTTAAAAGAATGCTTCATCAATTCCATTGAACATTGCATCATTTCTTTTTGCACTTTTAAATAATCTTCAGAGCCTATTGGAAATTCTTTTAATTTAATTTGGCATGCTTTGCTTGTGTCTTTAAGCTCTTTCATTCTTTTTTGATTTGAAAAATATTTTGTAATCAAAGTCATAACAAAAGTTACTGAAAAAGCAAGAACAATAACGCTTAATTTTGGATTACTCACCATAAATTCTTTTATCATTTTATTAACTAATCATTTCTCTTTTTTAAATCTTAACTTCCCATGAACTTTCTTAATGCAGGATTCATATCTGTTGCATGTTGCTTTGCAATATTTTGATAAAACTGAAACATAATCATAATTACTAATAATATTGCAGTTCCTGAAACTAAAGCTCCTAATAAATTTGCAATTGAAGCCAGCAATCCAATAGCCAAACCCCCCATAATAGTTAAAGGAATTATATATCTGTCTAAGATACTTTCTAAAATTCTTATGTCTTGTCTAAATCCTGCTACTTGCAGTCCTGATGCTGCAATATTATGGGCTTGGGATTTTGCATCCATTCCCGAAGTCTTTACCCAGAATAAAGCAAATAAAGTAGAAAAAAACATAAAAAATAAAGTATGAGTTAAACTTTGTAATAATAATATCCAGCTAAAACTTCTTCTAATAATTAACTCTAATAATCTTGTTGAATCTATCCAATATGCAAAACCTGACACAGCTCTCCCATTAACAAAATGTCCTAAAAAAGTTAAATGACTTGCTATTTTTGAAAATCCTGTACAAGCCCCTTCTACACAATGAGAAGCACTATTTTCTAAAAGTCCCCCAAACAATTGAATATTTGCAACTAAAGCTGCAGTTAAAATAACTGGAATAACAGAAGCATAAAAAAAAGCTAAAGGCCATTTTACACTATATCCTCTTACTCTCCCATATGACAAAGGAATCTCTACTTTTAATGATTGAGCCCAAACAACAGCTAAAAATATCAAGATTGTTGCAATAAGAGATGCAAGAGCTACATTTGCTTCTATCCCAAATCCTGACATAAAAGATTTGATTATAACAAGAACCTTTCCTGGACAAGCAACTGACTGACTTAATAAACAATTTCTTCCTTGAGTATCAATAAACTGGAATGCACTTGTAATAATTCTTAAAGAAACTCCAGCAGCAATAAAAAGACTAACTCCTGAACCAAATCCCCATTTTTGCATTAAATCATCCATATAAAAAATAGCCAGCCCTCCAATTATTAATTGCAAAATAACTAGCCATGCAAATCCTGGAGAAGCTTGAAGTCCTTGCATAAACACATACACCACTGCTTCAAAAAATATAAAAAAGAAAACCAAGAGTTTTTGAACTCCTTGAAAAAATCTTTTTCCTTCTTCTGTAGTTGTGTCAATATTGATTATTCCTGAACCTGTAAGTAATTGAAGAATAATTGATGCCATTACAATTGGACCAATACCTAAGGAAATAATGCTTCCAAAGCTTGTCCCAAGAATTATTGCAAGATACTCAAATCTTGATAAAGCATTTTCTGATAATCCAAACAAAGGAATATTAGCAAGAACAAAAAACAAAAGAAGAACAATAAGTGTCCATTTAGCTTTTGTTTTAAAGCCTACATTTTTTTCTTCAGGCTTTGTAACCTCTGGAATTAGACTAAATATCCTTTTTAAATCCATTTTATTTTGCAATTTTTTCAATTGCTTTCTCTTTTTTAATAATTAATATTTCTCCACCTGCCTCTTTTACTTTTTTTATTGCTGATTGAGATGCTTCTTTTGCCTTTATAACCAATTTGTTTTTAACTTCTCCTTTTCCAAGAATTTTATAGTCTTTTAAATCAATCTCAAAGCCTTCTGCTTTTTTCTTTCCATATTTTTCTAAATTTAACTCAATGTCTTGAAGATTTATTCTTTTTCTTTTATCTCTCTTTGTTCCTCTGCTTGTTACTCCTTGTTTTCCAAAATAAGCATTTCCATAAAGTTTTGTAATCAATGTTTTTTTATGATCTGCTCTTTTTCCACTTCCACTCATCCCTATTCCGCCTTTATTTCCTGATTTTCTTTTATTTTTTCTAGCTCCGCTCCCATGAGTTCCCATTCCTCTTCCGTTTTGTCTTGTTGATTTTTTTCTTTTATGCGTTTTTATCATTTTATAACATCCTTAAAATTAAATCATTTATTTTCTCTTTATTATCTCCTAAAACTCCGCGTGGAAAATGAACTTTTGAATTTATTCCTTTTCTAGGAGGATGCAGTCTAAAATAAGGTTTTAAATTTAAATCAGTATATTTTTTTCCTTTTTCTAATTCAGAGATTATTTCTTTTGCATTAATTTTTTTGCTTTTATCTATTGCTTCTCCTCTTTTTTCAATTAATTTTTCAAATGTTTCTTTATTTATCTCTCCAAATGCAATTTGATTTCTTGTTTTTTTAATCATTCCTAAATTTTCTTTTGTTGGATTTAAGACTACGCAATGATATTTTTTTCTAAGTCTTAATCGTTTTAAAGTCTCTTCTACATCTTTATTTAATCCAACTCTTCCATGTATTCTTATAATGCAAATCATTTTTGACTCTCCTTATTTGTTTTTTTAAGAGCATCAATGCAAGCTTTAATAAGATTAAAAGTTGTTCTTAATCTTCCAGAAGTTTTGCTGTAAATATCTTTTATTCCTGCTAATTTTAGTATTTTCTTTAATTCATTTCCCACTACTAATCCAGTTCCTGGTGCTGCAGGCATTAAAGTGATTCTAACACTTCCTGATTTTCCTTTAACTTTAAAAGGTATGCTTGTTTCTCCGCCTCCTACACTATCAAAACTTCCATCTCCTCTAACAACCTTAAAGATGTTTAATTTTGCTTTTCTAATAGCTTTATCCCTCGCTGGAAGTGTTTCTGTTGCTCTCCCTGTTCCAATTCCAACATGTCCATTTTCATCTCCGACTACTGCAAATGCTGAAAAAGTTGGAATATTTCCTTCTTTTGTTTTTCTTTGTGTTTGTCTCCAGGCTCTTCTTTTTCCTCCTCCAAACTTCCCCTTTGACTGCCCAATTGAAATCAAATCAGTTTTTACTTTGATTAAAGAATCAACTATTTCTGCCTCTAAAATCTTTTTTCCTTTATCTAATATTTCATCAATATCTTTTATTTTTCCTGCTTTTACTTCTTTTCCTAATTCGGTTTTTGGAATCCATGATTTAAGAGCCGCTTCTTCTCTTTCTCGCTCTCTAATTTTTCTCCAATTTTCTTTTGTTTCTTTTACTTCTATTTCTTTAATTAAATCTTCTGTTACTTTTTTATCTTCGCCTTCTTCTAAAGGTTCTACAGGCTTTTCGTCTAAATTTTCAATTGAATCTTCTTCAAATTCTTCAGTAATTTTATTTTCTTTTGTTTCTTCTTTATTCATTTTCTATTTTTGATTTGATTTCTTTAAAATTAATTTTATTTTTTAAGTTCTTTCCTTCTATTTTTTCTTCACTTGGAAAATTTTCCTCTTTACAATTTATTTTAATTCCTGAATCAATAAGCCCTTTTAAAAATCCAAAAAGTTTATTTTTGGGAATAGTTCTTAACATTCCAAAATCTACAATAGGATTTTCTAATTTTTCTTTTACAATTTTTTTTCCAATTAAAAAACCTAAGAAATATGAAGCTGGAATTGTCTTTAAACTTCCTTGAGCTTGTTTTGGCCATCCATATTTAAGCAATATCTTTGAGTTCATTCCTATTTTTATTTTATCTTTTGCTTCTTTGCTTTCTACATACTGAGCAATTACATATTTGTTTGTTTTTCTAAAGACTATTCTTGGTTTCCCACTCTTTAAGAGATTTTTTCTATTTAAATAATCAGTTTTTCCTTCTAATCGTCGTCTTTTTCTTGTTTTCATTTTTTTAATCCTCCAATATAATCTTTTAAATCGCTTTTTCTTTTGAAATCTTTATTTCTTATTTTTTTCCTTATTTCTTTTGCTTCTTCTGCTGACAATTCTCCGCGATTTTTTATTTCTCTAACATAATTTCTTAATTTTCTTGTTAAAATAACATAATCTCTTTTCATTGTCTTTGTTTTTTTTCTAATATTTCCTGTTGATTTTTTTGTTTTTCTTTTCTTTTTTCTTTGCCTTCCTTTTTTTTCAGAGATAATTATTGCTTTATCTTTTGTCAAATCTCTAATATCTTGTTTTGTTATTGCTTCTTTTATTTCTTCTAATCTTGATTTAACAAATTTTATTCTTTTTTTCCCCATCTTTAATGTTTTTGCAGCTAATTTCTTTTTTTTGCCTAGATTCATTTTCTTTCTCCTTTTTCTTTATTGTTTTTTAAGAATTTTTTAATATTTACATTTTGAATTTTAATTGATTTTTCTTTTGCTTTTTTTATAATTTCTAATTTCTTTTTTTTGCCAACTCTTCCTATAATAACAATATTTTTTTCATTTGCTTTATCTAAATCCTTTAAATTATTAATCTTAATAGGCATTAGGTTTTCTATTTTTCCTCTTTGTTTTTTATTTGTTCTATAGCCTATACTTACAACTGTAGGGTATCCTCTTCTTTTTTCTCTCATTTTATTATCTCTTCCTTTTGGTTTTCTCCAGATTTGTTTATTTTTTCTTTTTCTTCCTAATTTTGAATATCTTTTCCAGATTCTTCTTAAAAATTTCATTTTATTTCTTTTCCTGCTTTATTTATTATATAAA
>CAZBJC010000019.1:0-6697 GCA_964492145.1 Candidatus Woesearchaeota archaeon | reverse complement strand
AAATTTATCTTTAGCAGGATTGCTTAGTTTGGCATCTATTCCTTTAACAGGAGGAATAGGAATTTGCGCAGCAATTGGAATTTTTAGTGGAAAATTTCTTAGATTATTTTATAATGAAAATGCAGCAAAAAATTATGAAAATGAAGAAAAAAGTATTGAAGCAGAGAGAAAACAAGAAAGAGAAGCTTTTTTACAAAAAAGAGAGCAAGAACAACAAAGATTAAGAAATCATGAAAGAGACTTATATTCTCAAGCACAAGCAGAAGCTGATAAATACTTGTCAAGACTTCCTCCTGAAGAATATAATAAAGTTAGAAAAGTAAGAGTTTATCTTCCAGGACAAAAAAGAACTTTTTTGGGAATTCCTATTGGAAGAAGAAAATCTTTAGAATATGAAATTGTGAGATAATTATCCAATCACAACCACAAGAGGCTTGAGTCTCGCTATTTTTTTGCTTATCCCAAGTTTATCAACAACATCAACAACTTCTTCAATATCTTTATAGGCATGAGGAGCTTCTTGCGATAATAATTTAAAACTTTTTGTTCTAATCTCAATTCCTTGTTTTTTTAATTTTTCTTTAACATCCTCGCCTTTCATTTCTCTCATTGCTTGATGTCTGCTTTCAAGTCTTCCAGCTCCATGAACTGAACTCCCCCATGTTAATTCTTCTGATTTTTTTGTTCCAACTAAAACATAACTTGCAGTTCCCATGCTTCCTGGAATCAAAACAGGTTGTCCGACTTTTCTATATGCAAGAGGAATTTCTTTTCTTCCTGGCCCAAAGCTTCTAGTTGCACCTTTTCTATGAACACAAATTGTTTTTTTCTTTCCATTAATTTTGAATTCCTCAAATTTGGCAATATTATGACAGACATCATAAACAACATCAATCTTGCTTTTTGGAAATAAATATTTCATTTCTTCTCTTACCCAGTGAGTAATAATCTGTTTATTCACAAAAGCAAAATTTGCAGCACATGCCATAGCAGAATAATAATCTTTTCCAAGCTTGCTTTTAATTGGAGCATTAATTAATTCTCTGTCTGGAAGCTCAGTTCTCTGAGATTTCAGGCTTGATTTATCAGAACCTTGTAAATTTTTAAATCCATATTCTTCTTCCATTTTTTTAATATAATCTGATGCTACCTGATGCCCTAAACCTCTGCTTCCGCAGTGAATCATGATTGTAATTTGATTTTTTTCTAAACCAAAAGCCTTTGCAATTTTTTCATCAAAGATTTCATCAACATAATGAATATCTAAAAAATGATTTCCAGCTCCAAGAGTTCCAAGCTGTCCAATTCCTCTTTTTATTGCTCTGTCTGAAACTTTTGAAGCATCGCCTCCTTTTAAGCATCCTTCTTCTTCCATATGAAGATAATCCTCTTTAATACCATATCCTTTTGAAACAATATATGGAACTCCTTGCTCTAGAATTTTTTTTAATTCTTCTTTTGTAACTTGAAATTTGCTCCCAACTCCTACTCCTGAAGGAATTTTTCTTTGAAGAGCATCAGCAACTTCTCCTTGTTTTTTTAAAATGTCCTGCTTTTTTAAATTAGTTCTTAATAATCTCACTGAACAATTAATATCATAACCAACTCCTCCTGGGGAAATAACTCCTTTGTCTAAATCAAAACCTGCAACTCCTCCAATTGGAAAGCCATATCCTTGATGAGCATCTGGAACAGCAATAGAGTATTTTAAGATTCCCGGGAGCATTGCAACATTTTTTATCTGTTCTAATGTCTTATCTTTTTTAATATTGTCTAAAATTTTTTTAGAAGCATAAATTCTCCCAGGAACTTTCATGTTTCCTTGTTTTTCAATTTCATAAATATTTTCACTAATTTTCTTAATCTTCATACTAATTTAAGATTCTTGCACTTTAAATAAATTTGCAACTTCTTGTCCTGGAACTAATAAGCCATTTCTAAGAATTAAATCTGAATTACTAAAAGATCTATCCTCCCAAATAAATAATCTCCTTGATTCTCTTTTTAATGAAGGAATATTTGCAGAAGGATTATTATAATCAAATTCAAGATTTCTGAAAAAATAAGTTTCGAATCTTCCTGGAGTTTTATTTGAGTCTGGCTGATAATAATGAATAGAATTTCTCTGAAAATGAATCAATCTTTCTGCAGAACTAAAATAAACTAATCTTTTAAATTCTTCTTCTGTATAATGCCTTAAACTTTTGACTCTTTTTTTTCTATATCTTTTTCTTTTATTTGTGTTAAAAAAATGTATGCCATCTTTGTAAAAAACATAAGCAGTTTTTCTTCCTAATCTCCAATAAATATCTTTGAAATCTTCTTCAGAATATTCCCTATCAACTAAAAAAACAATTCCAGAATCTTTGACTAAAATCATATTTGATTTTTTATGGCTTAAAATTCTCTTTTTAGCAGGCTCAACTTTCTCGCCTGATTCTCTAAGTTTCTCAACAAGATAATCCCTCATTCTTTCTCTTTGTTTTTTGCTTCTCATAAAAAACTCAAGAAATAATTGACTTAAAAAGATAATTGTGAAAAATTATCTAGAGTATAATCCTATTAATTTAGCACTATCAATAACATAATTTTTCATTGCACTCTCAACTTGTTCTTTTGTTGCTCCTTGCTTCAAATCTAATTCTTTATTCAATGCATAAACTTTAATAAAATATCTATGAGTTCCAGAAGGAGGACACGGGCCTCCATAATTTAATTTTCCAAAATCATTAATTCCTTTTTCTCCGATTGATTCTCCTTCTTTAATCTCTATTTCAGAACCAGTAACAGGAATATTAAATAAAACCCCATGTGTCCAAACTTTTGAAGGTGCATCAGGGTCATCTATAATTAAAACCAATGTTTTTGCATTTTCTGAGATATTTTCAATCTTCAAAGGAAAACTTATATTTTCTCTATCACAAGTATATTTTGCAGGAATCTCTGCATTATTTTCAAAAACACTTTTAATTTCCATTCCTAATTTAGGATAAGTGAATATAAAAAATTTTGCATAAATCACAATTCCTAATACTAAAATTAAACAGAGTGTTAAAATTATAATTTTTTTCATTTTTCTTTAAGAATTTTATTTACTAATTTTATATCCTCTTCTAACTCTTTTGCTGAGCTCACTCCAAGATTTACTCCATCACTAAATTTTTGTTTTAATCCATATCTGATTGCTTTTTCAATTTTTTTAATCAACCCATTTGCAAAAATTTTTATTAAAAAAATATCCTTTTTATTTTTCTTGCATTTAATTAAAGATTCTTTCATCTTCTTTCTTCTAATTAAATAAGTTTTGTCTCTATAATCACCTCTTATTCTAAATCCTCTGTAATTAAAAGGAGCAAGTATAAATTCAATGTCTTTATTTTCTGCAATCTTATTAATTATATTTGGCTTGTGAGATGATAAACCAATATGTCTAATTGCTTTTATTTTTTTTAAAATAGGAATAATCTCTAAATATTTTTTTAATTCTTTTTCACTATCTACAGCATGAAGAAGCAAAATATCAATATAATTTGTCCCAAGTTCTTTTAACATTTTTTTAATATGAGGCTTTACTTTTTTTCCAAAAACATTTGTTATCTTTGTCATAATAATAATCTTTTCTCTTGGCAATCCTCTTAATGCTAAAGCAACATGGCTGTGAGTATTGTAATCATCAGAAGTATCCCAAAAATTAATTCCTTTTTTATATGCTTTTTTAATTATTCTGCTTCCATATTCTGGAAGAAGATGATTTATTCTGTTTGTTCCAAGGCAAAATTTAGAAACTTTAAGTTTAGTTTTCTTTAAAATTATTTTTTTCATTTAAACATCCAAGACAACTTGCGCAACCCATTTGTCTTTTGTTTTTTTTATAAGCATCTCATTATAAGTCACAGCTTTTATATAATCTTTAATTTCATAATTTTTTGCATAATCCCCTAAAAGCTCTGCACTTAACTCTTTATTTTTTATCTTTAAATTCCCTGCTTTGCTTATAATAAGATTTTTGCTGTCAAACAAGAAAAGTATTTCTTCTAAAAGATTGTATAATAAATTTTCATTGTCTTTTCCTTTAATCTTTATTTTCTTTTTTACTTTTTCATTAATTTTATCATCACTAATAACTTTTGACATTGCTAAAACAGAATTTTTAAAAATTTCTTCTAAGGTTTTTCCAAATGCTTGAAATTTTACGTCTGCAGTATGTTTTAGAAATTTGAATTTTTCCATTTAATCAGTCCAACAGAACATTTTTAACTGTCTCATTTCTGAATTGCTTCCTTCAGTAGCAATTGCAACAGCTTGAGAATAAATCTCCTTATTAAGATAAGTGTCTAAAACACAAATAGAACCTAAATCACAAATCTTAGAAGTGCAATTCAGATAGTCAGGCATTCTTTGATTTATTTTATCAACAACTTCTTTAGGAACTTCATTAGGATTCTTTTTTATATCTGCATTTAAAATTTCCTGTCTTAGATTATCATTTAATTCAATTTCTCTTAAAACAGCAAGCTGAGCTTGATAGACTTTTTCAGATATGTCTTTTTTTCCAATATATCCTTTATTCACAAAAATCAATAAAACTCCAACAACTAATAAAACTGCAATAAATGCTTCAATAATTTTTATCCAGCCTCTTTTGTTTTTTATTACCATACTCTTATTCTTAAGAATCCAGGGTTTATATTGGCTTCGCTGTCTATATATTGAATTGGAATCTCTTCAACATAAATATTAGTTGATATATTTTTTTCTTTTGTTTTTGCAATTTCTTTTTTTTCACTATCTTCAAAGCTAAACCCAAATTCACTTCCTGGAGGAATTTTTAATTGTTTTTTTATTTCATTATAATTTGAATCTCCCTCATTAATAAATTCAGTTAAATTAATTATCTTTGATTTAAAAATCTCTTTTGTTGTTCTTATTGAACCAAGAGTATAATCATCTTCTGAAAGTTCATAATTACAAGAAAAAGAATCCTCTTTAGGAAATTCTTTTGAATAATAGATTTTTATATTTTGAGCTTGATTTCTTTTAATATTAATTTTATTATCTTTTAAATAAGAACTAAGAACTTCATTATTTTCAATATTTTTAACAATTGTATTTTCCTCTGTATCTTCAAAAGAATTAATCTTAACACAAAAACTGCTAACTGAATCTTTTATTGCAATGCTTACACTTGTTAAATTTTCTTTAAATTCATTTATTAAAGCTGTTTTAAGATATTTTACTAAATCTTGCTTTCCTCTTTGGACTTTTGTCATCGGCTCAATTGCAGAATATAAAAAAATAATAAAAGTAATAAAAATTACAAAAGATAAAATTACTCCTACATGAGATGCTTTTTTATAAATCATTTATGCTCCTCCAAAAAATAAATTTGCTCCTGCTGAAATTAAAAAAGAAATAACCATCAAGGCAAATGAATGTTTTAAACCTGCTTTGAAATTATTTTCTGATAGTTTTCCAATTGTCAAGCCAGTGAAAAATCCTTGAATTAAAAGCAAATATAAAAAAGCATTTGAAACATCTGAAGCATTGATTCCTTCGCCTCCTAATCCTATTGCTCCTCCTATGTTTCCAATTCCAGAAATCATTGGAAGAATTTTAAATTGCATAACTAAGATAATTATAATAAAGACAATAAAAATTATATAACCTTGAACAACTAATGTTGAAATAGCAGATTTTCTTTCTTTTTTTAATTTTTCTGATAAATTCACAGCATTTGCAACTGATTCTAATATTACTCCAATATCGCCTCCAGCTCTCTCTGCCTGCCCAATTAAAGTTAATGCTCTTTCAATTGTTTTATTATTTACATCTTTAGAGAATGTCTTAAGAGCTTTGTTTAGGGGGATTCCTAATTGAATTTGATTTACTAATTTTTTAACATGCCGACTTAAAGCTCCATAAGGCCTGTCTTTTAGGTTTAAAATGCTCTTGCTAATAGGAGTCCCTGTTTTCACACTTTCTACAAGATTTCTAGCAAATTCTAAAAACATCTCTTCTTTTTCATTGGCAATTGTTGTTTTTTTGATTATTTCAAATACAAAAGGCGAGACTATAATCAATATGCTTATCCCTATTAAAAAAAAGAAAACTCCTGTTCCTAAAAATAAAAAAGAAATCCCTAAGACAATTATTCCAAGAAAAACTCCTATTAAATATGCTTTTTTCATTATTGATTCCTCTGTTTTAATTGCAAAAATCCTAAAAAGATTATATTTATTATTGAAACTCCTAAGACCATAATCAAAGATATCATTGAAGTGCTTAAAGATATTCCAAGCCCGCTTACTCTCATCATAATTAATAACAGCATTAAAATCATAGGTGCTGCAATAACAACACTAATATAGATATCCATAAATGTTTCAGCTGATTTAGTTTGTCTTTGCCTGTCAAGCCGATAATCAAAAAGCAAAGTTTTAGATCTTTTGTCAAAAAATTCTGATAAATCCCCTCCTGAAGTTATTGTTGTAGCTAGTCCATCAAAAAGTTCTGACAACTTGCTACTTGGACTATTAAAAGCAGAATTTCTTAATGCTGTTACAAAATCATAACCAAAAATATTAATTTGATTAAGCAGTTTTGTAAATTCTTTTTTTAATGTAGGATATTCTTCAGTTGAAAGAATTATCTTAAAAATATTGCTTGGTTCAATCATTGATTCTGAAATAGCAGCCAT
>CAZBJC010000018.1:0-6965 GCA_964492145.1 Candidatus Woesearchaeota archaeon | reverse complement strand
TTGGAAGCATTAGAAAAGATGATTCAACTTTTGATTATAATAGAAATTCTTTAGTAGAGTTAATTGCTCCTGGCTATTCTATAAATTCTACAATCCCCTCTTCAAGTTATGGGACTATGAGTGGAACATCAATGGCAACTCCACATGTTGCAGGAGCTTTTGCAATAATTAATCAATTTTTAAAATTAGAAAATAAAACAAAAACTCCATCTGAAATTGAAGATGCATTAAATGATTCTGGAAAGAGAATTTATGATTCTGGATCAGGATTAAATTATTCGAGAATAGATGTTTACTCAGCAATTATTAATATAGATGAATTTGCACCTGAAATAAATATGAATTCTCCAGAAGACAATTTGGTTAGTTTATCTCAAAATATAAGCTTTAATTGCAGTGCAGATGATGTTGAATTAAATAATTTAAGTTTTTATTTATGGAATTCAAGCAATATTCTAATTAATCAAACAAATCTAAATACAACAGATAATTTTCTTGAAATAGATTTAAATTTAACTCTTGAAAATGGAACTTATAAATGGGCATGTGAAAGTTATGATGATAAGGGAAATTATAATATCTCTTCAAATTATAGTCTAAAGATTGGAGAAATGATAGTTAATTTAATCTCTCCTTCAGATAATTATTATACAAGTGAGAATCAGGTTAATTTTAGTTGTAATGTGACTGATTCTGTAGCAAACTTGACAAATAACACTTTAATGATATGGAATTCAAGCAGTTTAGTCTATAATGAAACAGTGAATATCTCAGGAAAAACAAATCAAAGTAATTTTAATTATAATTTATCAAATGAAGAAAGTTATGATTGGAATTGTTTTTTTAAAGATGAAAATTCTAATTTAATCTTTGCTGACTCTAATTACACAATAACATATGATAACACTTCTCCAGTAGTCACTCTTATAAGCCCTGAAGACAATGGAGAAGAGGATTCTGGCACTGTTCATTTTAAATACAATGTTAGTGATATGAATGAAATTAAAAATTGCAGTTTAATTTTAGATGATGATATTGAAAAAACAGATTCATCAATTCAAAGAAATCATACTGAAGACATAAGTGTTTCTCTTTCTTCAGGGAGTTATGAATGGAAAATTCAATGCATTGATGCTGCTGAAAATTCAAAGACAACTTCAGAATGGAATTTAGATATTGTTTCTTCAGATGATAACAGCAGTGATGATTCAGAAACTGATGATACTACAACTGAAGAAGACACTGATACAGAAGATTCACCATCAATGTTTATTATTCCAGACAATGAATTTAAAAGAGGTGCAAGCAAATTAATGAAAAAAGATGATTTAATGAAGTTTACTTTTAAGAATGAGACTCATACAATAAAATTAGATAATGTTAGTGAAGAAGAAGCAAAAATAATTATCTCAAGCAATCCTTTAACTGTTATTTTAAATGTCGGAGAATCAAAAAAAGTTAATATAGACAATGACAAAACATATGACTTAAAAATAACTTACAATGAATATAAAAATTCTTTAGCAAATATAAGCATTAAAGAAATAAATGAAACAATTCCAACAAGGCAAATTCAAATAGGAGGAAATCAAAGCTCAGAAAATAAAACTTCTGAAGAAAAAACAAGCATAACTGGCAAAGGAATTATTGGCTTTTTTAAAAATAAAAAAGTAAGATATATTCTTATTGGAGTTATTTTATTCTTAATTGGAGGGTTAGTCATACACAAAGAAAGAGAAAAAATTGTAGATTTCATTGCAAATATAAAGCACAAGAAAGCAAAAAAGAAAAAAGTTTATAAAGACATATGAATATAATTTCATATGAAAAAACAGACATATAATATTTTTTTTAGTAATCTTGCTAATTCTCTTAAAATAGAGATTATCTTAAATTTAAAGAAAAAAGAAAAAAATGTAACAGAAATCTCCAAAGAACTTAAATTAGAACAAAGCAAAGTTTCTCATGCTTTGGCTTCTTTAAAATGCTGCAATATTGTTAATGTTAAACAAAAAGGAAAACAAAGAATTTACTTTTTGAATAAAGACACAATTCTTCCTATTTTAAAAATAATTGACAAACATGCAAAGACGTATTGTAAAAAAGGATGTAATTGTAAAAAATGAATAATGAGATTTATTTAGATAATGCTGCTACAACAAAAACAGATGAAAAAGTTCTAAAAGCTATGCTTCCTTATTTTAATGAAAAATATGGCAATGCTTCTTCTTTACATCTTAAAGGGCAAGAAGCAAGAAGAGCAGTTGAAGAAACAAGAGAGACAATTGCAAGATCCATTGGAGCCAGATACAAAGAGATAATATTTACAGGCTCAGGGACAGAAGCAAATAATTTTGCATTAAAAGGGCTTTTCTTTAATAATTACCCAGAAAAAAATCATATTATTACAACAAAAATTGAACATGATTGTGTTTTAAATTCTTGTAAATGGCTTGAATCTCAAGGAGCAAAAGTGACTTATTTAGATGTTGATGAAAAAGGATTTGTAAATCCTGATGACATAAAAAAAGCAATCACAAATGAAACTTTTTTAGTTTCAATAATTCATGGAAATAATGAAATTGGTACAATTCAAAACTTAAGAGAAATTGGGAAGATTTGCAGGGAAAAAAATGTTTTATTTCATACAGATGCTTGCCAGAGTTTCACAAAGATTCCAATAAATGTTAAGAAAGATTATATTGACTTAATGACTTTAAATGCTCATAAAATTCATGGGCCTAAAGGAGTCGGTGCATTGTATATTCGAGAAGGAATAAAAATAACTTCTTTGCTTCATGGAGGAGGGCAAGAATTTAAATTAAGAAGCTCAACTGAAAATGTTCCAGGCATTGTAGGATTTGGAAAAGCAGTTAAAATTTCTTCTTGGAGAGATGTAAGAAAAATGAAAAGATTAAGAGACTTTCTTATTAAAGAACTTTTGAAAATTCCAAAAACAAAATTAAACGGGGCAGAAGGAGAAAAAAGATTATGCAATAATATTAATATTTCATTTAAGAATATTGAAGGAGAAGCATTAGGAGATTATTTAAATTCTTACAAAATATACACTTCTACTGGCTCTGCCTGTTCCTCAAAATCTTTAAATCCAAGCCATGTATTAATTGCTTTAGGACTCTCTGCTTTAGAGGCAAATAGTTCTATAAGAATAAGCATCTCAAAATATACTACAAAACAAGAAATAGATTATTTTCTAGAAAAAATAAAGAATATTGTTGAAAGGTTAAGAAAGATAAGCCCATTAAAATGAGAGTAACAAAAAAAACAAAAATTAAAAAAATTATAAACGAAAATTCAGAAGCTGCTGAGATTTTAATAGAGAATGGGTTAGGATGTGTTTTTTGCCCTCTAGCTCAGCAAGAGTCTCTTGAACAAGGATGCTTAGCTCATGGAATAGATGAAAAAAAAATAGAAAAAATAGTCAAGGAGTTAAATAAAAAATGATATGCAAATGGTATGATATTTGCCCATTAAGACAATTTGAAAAACAAGAAAAGATAAGTGAGGGATTTAAAGAAGAATATTGCAAAACAGAAGAGAATTGGAAAAATTGCAAAAGATTTCAAATGGAAGAAAAAGGATTATATCATCCAGATAATTTAATGCCTAATGGAGAAATTCTAGAATGAACAAAAGGTATTCTAAAAAAGTTATGCAACATTTTTTACATCCAAAAAATATTGGAAAGATAAAAAATCCTGATGGAGTTGGAGAAATTGGCAATCCTGTTTGCGGGGATATTATTAATGTTTATATTAAAGTAGGAAAAAACAAACAAGGAGAAAAAATCTTAAAAGATGTTAAGTTTAAAACTTTTGGCTGTGCAGCTGCAATTGCAAGCTCATCTATAATCACTGATTTAGCAAAAGAAAAAACTTTAAAAGAAGCAAAAAAAATTACTATGAAAAATATTTCTAAATCTCTAAAAGGTTTGCCTCCTCTAAAAATGCATTGTTCAAGTATGGCAGAGAAAGCTTTGAAAAAAGCTATAGAAGAATATGAAAAAAAGGATTCTTCATAAGATTTATAAACTAGTTCTTAAGAGGATTTTTATGGAAGATTATAATACAGAACAAGTAAAAAGAAAGTATCATGAAGAATGGTGGAATTATGAAACAGATGAAGGACTTATTGATGCTGTTTTATATCAAACAAATGAACATGTATGGCTCATAAGTAGAGAGGATTATCAACGAGGATTAACAATGCTTTTAAATAGAAGAATTGATGAAGGAGAATTAGAGAAAAGAAAAAATTTACTTAATGAAGTTCTTAAAGCATATGCAGAAACAATTAATACATCTGAATCTGATGTTAAAAAAGCAATAAAAAATAAACTTGCTCAATTAAAAAGAAAAGACTTTACTTCTCAAAGAGGCCCAGAAAGACATTAGGAATAAAAAAATGCTAGGAATTATAATTAATCCAAGAGATTTTGCAAGACATTTAAAAAAGTTTTATGTGAAAGATATTAAGGAAAAGATTGCTGTTATTCGTGGAAGTTTGATTTCTATTCTTGAAAATGATGTTCCAAGAGGGTTGTTTAGAGATTCCTGGAGAGAATTATTTGAATATTGGAATAAACAAGGAGCAAAAGTAGAATTATTTGTTCAGAAAATTGAGGGTAAAAGAAAAGAGATGTTAAGTAATTTAGATGGAAAAGTAAGAGTTTATGATTTTTCAGAGAATGAAAAAGCAGAAAGATTTAAAGATTATCATTTTACACTTGTTGATAATCCTATGCAGATTTGGATTGAAGGAGAACATGAAAAAGCAAAAAGATTTATGAGAGAGTGTGAGTACCTTAGAGGTGAAGAACATAAAAAGATATACAAAGAATATTCAAGAGTATTAGATGAAATAAAAAGAAGCAGAAAAACAAAGAGAATTTTCTAAAGATTTATTAATTAATTTTTATTTTTTATCTTATGGATAAGTTAGAAAAGCACGTTAAAGAAACTTTAAGGAAAATCAAAATAAAAAAAAATAAGAGAATTTTAGTTGCTCTTTCTGGAGGAAAAGACTCTGCTGTTACTGCATATCTTTTAAAAAAATTTAGATATAATATTCAAGGATTTCATATTAATCTAGGAATGGGAAAATACAGTGAAGAATGTTTAGAAAAAATAAAAGAGCTTTGCAGATTATTAAAGATTAAACTTCATGTTTATGATGTAAAAAAAGAGATGGGAAGTTCAATGTGCTATATTAGAACAGGAATTCAATCAAGAGCAAAGGGGCAAATAAAAAATTGTGCAATTTGTGGAGTTATAAAAAAATGGATAATAAATAAACAAGCAAGAAAATTAAAAGCAGATTTTATTGCAACAGGGCATAATCTTGATGATGAAGCTCAAACTTTTTTAATTAATATCTTTAAAGGAAGTCCAAAATTAAGTGTGAATTTAGGCCCAATCTCTCAAGGCGAGATAGATAAAAAATTTATTCCAAGAATCAAACCATTATTTTATGCTCCTGAAAAAGAAATTAAAAAATATTCCCTTGAAAAAGAACTTCCTATTGAATATAAAGGATGTCCTTGTGCAATGGATTCTTATAGAATTCAAGTCAGAAAATTTTTAAATACTTTGTCTGACAAAAAGAAAAAGAACATTATAGAGAATTTTGAGAAGATTTTGCCAAGAATTAAAGTAAATGACTCAGGAGTTAAATATTGTGAAATCTGTGGAGAGCCATCGAGAGGAAGAATTTGCAAGAGATGCCAATTAATAAAAATGTAACTTTTTGATGGTTATAAACCTTTAAATACTTCTTATATTTCTATTTAATACACTACAAGCTATAGTAATAGTAACTAGGATAATATACAATATGTTGTATATAAGAGATTTAAATGGAATGTCCATATTGTTCGAATAAAAAGTCAAAAGTAACTGATAAAAGAGACTCTCCAGAAGGGATTAGAAGAAGAAGAGAGTGCTTAAAATGTGGAAAAAGATTTACTACATATGAGAAAATAAGTGATTGCAAATTTCAGATTGTTAAAAAAGATGGAAGGCGGGAAAAATTCAATAGAGAAAAGCTTGAAAAAGGAATTGAAAAAGCGTTTGAAAAACGCCCAGTTCCAAGAGAGAAAATAGACAAAATGATAAATGAGATTGAAGAACAATTAAGAAAAAAAGGAAAAAAAGAAATAAAAAGCTCTTATATTGGAGAACTTGTTATAAAAAAGATAAAAAAATTAGATAATATTGCATATATTAGATTTGCCTCTGTTTATAGGGATTTTCAAGATATTAAAGATTTTAAAAAAGAAATAAAGGGGTTATAATGAATTTAAAAGAATACCAAGAATTAGCAAAATTAACTGCAAAAAAATTTGATAATCCAGAAATAGAAATTTCTACTTGGGGGCTTGGATTAACAGGAGAAGCAGGAGATGTTGCTTCATGTATTAAGAAAACATTTGCTCATAAAAATGATGTAAAAGACGGAATTAAAGAAAATCTTGGAGACATGCTTTGGTATAGTGCAATGATCTGTAATTTCTTTGACTGGGATTTGGAGAGAATTTTAGAGCAAAATATTGAAAAATTAAAAAAGAGATATCCTAATGGATTCACAATAGAAGATGCTAGACGAGATGGAAGCATGATTAAATGGAGTGGAGATGGAGAAATTAAAGAGGTAAACACAAATGGTTAAAAAAATTAGAAAAAGAGATGGAAGTGTGGTTCTTTTTGAACGAGATAAAATTACAGAAGCCATTTGGAAAGCTGCAAAAGCTGTTGGAGGAAAAGATAAAGAAAGGGCAAAAAAACTTTCAGATATCCTTATGAAACAGCTTGACGAGAGATATGGAGAAAGAGAGATTCCAGAAGTTGAAGATGTTCAGGATATGGTTGAGAAGCTTCTTATTGAAGAAGGACATGCAAAAGTTGCAAAAGCATATATTCTTTATAGAAAAAGCCATGAAGAATTAA
>CAZBJC010000017.1:0-7012 GCA_964492145.1 Candidatus Woesearchaeota archaeon | reverse complement strand
AGATATCTCTTTTTAACATTTCCATTCTCATCCCTATAACTTTCATACAAATAAGGACCATAAGTTTTACCTCTTCTTATAACAACTCTTTTATGACTCATAAATATCTAAATATATGTAGAACAAATAGGTATTTAAATGTTATTTTAGTTTAAAAAAATGTAGAACAATTATTACTTTTTTAACGATAAAAAATGCAAGATAAAATAACAAATGAAAAACTTGAAAGATACTTTGATATAACACAAAGAGCATTAGCCAAAGCTAAAGAAAACATAATCCATAGCAAAGAATCTGAAGCAAAAGAGATTATTGAAATGACAGAAAATTATTTATCAGATGCAAAATATTTTAAAGAAAAACAAGATTTTGTTAATGCTTTTGCTGCTTTAAATTATGCTCATGGTTGGCTTGATTCTGGAGCTAGATTAAAAATATTTAATGTAAAGGATAATAAATTATTTACTATATAAATTAAGAATAATTATAAACTTTTTCCATAACTGGTTTCATTATAATTGCCCATAATTGATCTCTAAATAAAGATTCCTCTTTTCCCGGCTTAATCCTTCTTTTTATTCTGCAAGAAACAACAATAGAATCCTTATCTTCAAAAACTCTTGGATTTGAAAAATATCTTGAATTGTCAACATTTTTATTACTTAACTTGCTATCTTGTTGAATAATACCAAGTAATCTTTCTAATCCTTTTTCTCTTAAAACAACTCTCATAAAAAATCTTCCTTTATCAAATTTAAATTCATAATCAATATCCCTATAACTCATAGAAGAAGAATCTTCAGTCTCTTGATAATCAATGTTTATACTGCGAGAAAGAAATCTTTGTTTTAATAAAATATAAAGATTTTCATATAATATGTCTTTTTTCATGATAATAAAAAAGATTTAAGTTTTTTAATTATTTATATAATCTATTATAAAAATTTAAATACACCTTTCTCTTACTCAAAGTATGAAAAAAAAGGTGATAGTCTTAAGTCTTGGAGGAAGCCAGATTATTCCTGATGAGATTAATTTAGAATATTTAAAAAAATTTAAAGAGATAATCTTAAAGCATTCAAAAAAATACAAATTTATAGTTGTCTGCGGAGGAGGAGATATTGCAAGAAAATACATAGCAGCATTAGAGAAAATTAATATAAATGAAAAACTTCAAAGTCTTTCAGGAATTTCTGCAACAAGAATGAATGCCAGATTTATGAATTATTTTTTTAATATAAACCCAGAATATGGA
The DNA here is from genome assembly GCA_964492145.1 of Candidatus Woesearchaeota archaeon. Classification (GTDB taxonomy): domain Archaea; phylum Nanobdellota; class Nanobdellia; order Pacearchaeales; family GW2011-AR1; genus WJLC01. Next base: position 5,757 of record CAZBJC010000017.1, on the reverse strand, counting down.
ATCCCTCACACTATGAAAACCCTTCAAAGATATATAAAATCAAGAGATATTATTTTTTGTGGAGCTTTAGAATACAAGCCGAATCAGACCTCAGATTCAACTGCTGCTGAAATTGCAAAACATTTCAAATCAGATTTCATAAATATTACAAATATAAAAGGGCTTTATAATAAAAATCCTTTAAAATTTAAAGACGCAAAATTTATTCCAAAAATCACCTGGAAAGATTTTAATAAGATGGCTAATAAAAATAAATTTAAACCTGGACAGCATTTTGTTCTGGATCAAACAGCATCAAAAATAATACTAAAAAACAAAATAATAACTTATATTACAGGCAAAAATCTAAAAGAATTAGACAATCTTCTAAGCAAAAAAAAATTTAAAGGAACAATTATTAAAGGTTAACTATGAAATGCATTGTAGCAAGAGCAAAAAAATTTGAAGAAGCAAGAAAAAACATAAATTTCTTAAAAGAAAAATTTCCAAAAGAAGAGATCGGTTTTGTAAGTGATAATGATGAATTAAATAGAAAAATTCTTGAAAAAGAAAAAATTGATTTTCTTACAATTCTTCAAAACAATAGAAAAGACAGGCAAAAGCAAAGAAACTCTGGGTTTAATCAAGTAATGGCAAAAATAGCAAAGAAAAATAATATAAAAATTGGAATTTGCTTAGATGAAATTATAAAATCAAAATCAAAACAAAAAGCAGATATTTTAGCAAGAATAAGACAAAATATAAAGCTTTGTTCAAAAAATAAATTAAATATGAAATTCTGTGGAGAAACAAAAAGAGATAATTATGATTTAAAAGCCCTAGGATTAGTTTTAGGAATGCCGACATGGATGACTAAAAAGCTTTTTTAATACTCTTTTCATTAAATAAAAATGGATATAAAAAAAATAATAGAATCTTTAAGTCCAAATGAGAAAAAAATTCTTCCATATTTAGAAGAAAATATTAGTGAAATAGCAAAAAAAACAGGGCTTAAAAAAGTTTCAGTTTTAAGAGCCTTAGAATATCTTCAAAATAAAAAAATTGTAGAGTTATCATCATATAAAAAGAAAATAGTCGAAATCGGAATAAATGGAGCTTTATATAAAAAAAGAGGGCTTCCTGAAAGAAGACTTTTAAATATTCTCGGAGAAAAAAGAATTTTAACTTTCCAAGATGCTCAGAACCTCAGCAAGCTCAATAATGAAGAGTTCAAAGCTTCAATTGGAGCATTAAAGAAAAAAGCATTAATTGAATTAAGAAATAATAAAATTGTCCTCAATGCAAAAAAAGAGGAAATTACAAAAAAAAGCCTTGAAGAAATTTTCTTAGATTCTTTGCCTCTTGAATATGATTCTCTTACTCCAGAGCAGAGTTTTGCATTAAAATCTCTTCAAAGTAGAAAAGATATAGTTTATGTTTTAGATAAAAAAATAATAAATATTAAGATAACTCCTTTTGGAAAAAAATTAATGGATTCTAAAATAAAACAAGAAGATTTAATTGAAAAAATTACTCCAGAAATTTTAAAAAAGGAAAAATTATGGAAAGGAAAAAAATTCAGAAGATATGATATCGTATCGCCTGTCCCAAAAATCAATGGAGGAAAAAGACACTTTGTAAATCAAGCAAGCGATTATGCAAGAAGAATCTGGACAGACATGGGATTTAAAGAAATGACTGGGAATATTATTATAAGTTCTTTTTGGAATTTTGATGCACTTTTTACAGCTCAAGATCATCCTGTAAGAGAAATGCAAGATACTTTTTTTATAAATAAAAAAGTTACACTACCTGAAAAAAAAATTGTTGAAAGTGTAAAAAAAGCTCATGAAAAAGGCATTGGTGGAAGCAAAGGATGGGAATATAAATGGAATGAAGAAGAAACAAAAAGATTAGTTTTAAGGACACATACTACAAGCATATCATCTCAAACTCTTTATAAGCTAAATAAGAAAAATCTTCCAGTAAAATATTTTGCATTAGGAAAGTGCTTTAGAAATGAAACAATTGATTGGAGTCATGGATTTGAATTTAATCAATCAGAAGGCATTGTAGTTGACAAGAAAGCTAATTTCAGGCATTTATTAGGATATTTAAAACAATTCTTTAAAAAAATGGGCTTTGAAAAAGTGAGAATGAGGCCTGCATATTTTCCTTACACAGAACCTAGTGTAGAAATCGATGTATTTCATCCAGAAAAAAAAGTTTGGTTAGAGATTGGAGGAGCAGGAATATTCAGACCAGAAGTTGTTATTCCTTTGCTTGGAGAAAATATCCCAGTTCTTGCATGGGGGCCTGGTTTTGACAGAATTTTAATGGATTATTATAAAATAAAAGATTTAAGGGAGTTATACAAAAACAATATAGAACAATTAAGAAAAATAAAATTTTGGACAAAAACTTAAATGGAAATTCAAAAGATACAAGAAGAAGCATGGGAAATTTTAAATTCCTATAATAAAAAAAATGGCATAGAACATAATAAAGATACTGTTTTCTATCATTTAATTGAAGAAGTCGGAGAATTAGCTAGAGAAATACAAAAAGAAAAAAATGATTGGAGAAAAGAAGGATTTGATAAAAAAAAGTTATCAGAAGAATTAGTAGATATTTTAGTACAATTATTATATCTTGCGAAAGATTATAATATAGATATTGTTGAAGCATTTAATAAAAAGGTTAAAAAATTAAAAGAAAGATATGAGCTAGAATAAAATGGCAGTAATTTCAATACCAAGAAAGCAATTTGAAAAAGAAATAGGAAAATTAGATGAAAAAATGCAAGAGAGAATTGCAATGTTTGGGACTCCTATAGAAAATATTAATGATGAAGAACTCCAGTTAGAAATTTTTCCAAATCGCCCTGACATGCTTTCTTATTCTGGTTTTAAACGCTCATTTCTAGGTTTTCTCAATAAAAAAACAAAGCTAAAAGAATACAAAGTCAACAAACCAGAAAAAGATTTCAAAGTAATTGTAGAATCCTCTGTAGAAAAAATAAGGCCTTATACAGCATGTGCAATTATTAAAGGCCTAAAACTCAATGATGAAAAAATAAAAGAAATAATTGAGATTCAAGAAAAATTGCATATAACTGTTGGAAGAAAAAGAAAAAAACTAGCAATTGGTATATATCCTCTTGAAAAAATAAAGTTTCCTATAACATACAAAGCATTAGAGCCAGACAAAATAAAATTCATTCCTCTTGACATGGACAAAGAGATGTCAGGATTGCAAATTCTGCAAAGACATCCAACTGGAAGAGAATATGCTAATCTTTTAGCTGGAAAAATGAAATTTCCTATTTTTATTGATTTAAATAATAATATTTTAAGCATGCCTCCTATAATAAATTCTCAGCTTGCAGGGAGAGTAGATGAAAAAACAAAAGATGTCTTTGTAGAATGCTCTGGATTTGATTTAGAAATTTTAAATAAATGTCTTAACATTATTGTTACAAGTTTAGCAGATATGGGAGGAAAAATTTATCAAATAGAAGTAAAATATCCAAGAACAAAAATAACTCCTGATTTAACTCCTGAAAAAATGAAGATTTCTCTTGATAATACAAATAAACTTTTAGGATTAGAATTAAATGAAAAAAATTTAAGACAATTATTAGAAAAAATGGGATATAATTATAATAAAGGCGAAGTAGAAATTCCTGCTTGGAGAATTGACATCCTTCATGAAGTTGATTTAATCGAAGATATTGCAATAGCTTATGGATATGAGAATTTTATTCCAGAGATACCTGAAATATCTACAATTGGCCAGGAAGATCCTAAAGAAACAATAAAAAGAAAAATTTCTGAAATTTTAACAGGATTGGAAATCTTAGAAATATCTAATTATCATTTAACTAATAAAAATAATCAATTTATTAAAATGGGGATTCCTGAAAAACAAGAAAAAGGCTTTATTGAAGTTGAAGAATCAAAAACTGATTACAATATTTTAAGAAAAGATTTGGCACATTATGCATTAAAAATTCTTTCAGAAAATATTGATGCAGAATATCCTCAAAGAATTTTTGAAATTGGAAAGGTTTTTAATTTAAATTCAGAAATAAATGAAGAAGAACATCTGTCTGTTGCAATAACCCCTGGAAATTTCACAGAATTAAAACAAATATTAGAATATCTCCAAAGAATGCTTAGTGTAGAAATAAATTTAGAAGAAGCAGAGAAATTCCCTCAGTATTTTATTAGAGGAAGAGTTGGGGAAATAAAATTAGATAATAAAAGCATAGGATTTATAGGAGAGATTCATCCAAGAATCTTAAAGAATTGGAAAATTAAAATGCCTGTTGCACTTTTAGAAATAGACTTAAAAGAAATTTTAAATAAGATTATGCAATAAAAGATTTGTTTTTCTTATCTTCGTCTTTACTCCAATCCTTTTTTATTTTTTGATTAACTTTTAAAAAATCTCTTTTAACCTCTTGCCAAACTTTAAAAGAATTTTTAATAAATTCTGCTTCCTTCTCCTCAGAAAAAGAAACATCTAATTCAATTAAATCTAATTCAAATTTTGCTAATTTTTTATATATCTCTTCTAATTCATCTTTTTCTTCTTTTTTAAGGCTTTTAACAATAGAAAAAATAAATATAGAGGCACTTGATGGATTTAAAATTGTCTCAACAAATCTAAGATAATTCATAAATCTGTCAGCAATAAATTTTCTAATTTCTCTTATTAAAATTTCTGAATCTTCCTCAGAAACTTTCTCAATTACAAAATCTTCATTCATTTCTTGAAAACTTGGAAGAGAGTATTTTTTCTGAAGAACAGAATATCTTTTCTTTAAATTATCTAGATTAGAGTCTTTCATAAAGAATTACTGAAAAAAAGAGTTTATAAATTATTTGTTTGAAACTTTTAAAAAAACATAAATCAATAAAACTATTAAAAGAGCTATTGAAAAAACTCCGGAAAGTAAAGATAGCATAAAAAATAATGAGATATTAAATTCAGATAATGAAACAGAATAAAAAATTGAAGATAAAACAAAAAGAATAACAAAAAAAATCAAATATCCTAAAAGAAGATTTAATTTCTTTTTATTATATCCTATTTTTCTAATAGAAGCTGGAATTTTCTCTTGAGATTTTAAAGAAATTGACTTTTTTGATTTAGTCTTTTTCTTAGTTGTCTTTTTTTTAGATTTTTTTACCATTTTATTTTAAATACAAAAGCATATTTAAATATTCTTATTTTTGAAGCCAATCTAATTTTATTATCTTTCCTGTTATAATTTGTGTATTTTTCAAGACATTATCAATCCAAGCAAAATATAAATTTTTAAATTCATAAATATTTTTATCTTTGTATAAAGCAAGATTATTATTGCTTATTATAATTAATGCTCCAAGAATAAAAAAGATTAATAAAAACATAAGAATTTTCATTTTACGAAGTTGAATTAGTGTTGGTCCAATCCATTTTTATAGCATTAGCAGTTATTGTTTTTAGATTAACAAAAATATTTCCAAGCCATGAAAAATATATTTTTCCTGCAGTAAATATCCCTGAAAAACTATGATAATCTATATCTTTATTTTTTAAAACAAGCACAAAGCTAAGATATGAAAAAAGAAGCAATCCAATCAGAAAAACAGTCCAGAATTTATGTCTCCATCTTTCAAGTTCTGAGAAAATCCAGATTCCAAGAACAAGCAAAGCAATTACAATTAAAGTTATTAATATCATAAATAATAAATGTTTAAAAGGTATAAAAATATTTCTAAAATATAG
>CAZBJC010000016.1:0-7027 GCA_964492145.1 Candidatus Woesearchaeota archaeon | reverse complement strand
GTAGTATTTGAACCTTGATTATCAATTCCAGGAGTAAGGCTAACTCTCGCAGTTCTCTTTAAATTAATTTTCTTTAAATCTATTCTATATAAATTATTCCCAATTCCAGTTTCTGTGCCGCCTTTTTTAACAGTAACTGGTTTATTGTAAACTCTCCCATGACTTCCTTCTTTAACATTAAATCTAAAAACAGCACTATCTTCAGTTAAAGAAACTAATTCAAAAGACTCGCCATCCATAAGAGGATATGAAATTCCTTGAACAATATTTATCTCACCAAAGCTTCCTCCTTCACCTGGTGGAAGAGCATTATCTGCTGCAGTAGAAATAGAAACCACTGCTCCATAATCTTCAAATCCTGGCTCAAAAATATCTTTTAATTCAATACTATGGCTTTTTCCATTAACAAAAACAATTGAACTTGGATCTCCTTGATTTGCAAATCCCGGCTCTCTGCAAATATCTTTCAAATCATTTTCACTTAATTTATCAGGATATTTTTCTTTAAATTTTTCACATAATTCAGAAACTGTTTTCCTTTGCTGTAAATCATTTGCAAGTTTAATATAATCAGAAAGAGCCTTTTCTCCATAATTTTTTTCATCTAAGAATTTTTCAGAAGCAAAATTATTAATAATAAATTCATAATCTTCTTTTGCTTTTTCATAATTTTTTTGTGTCTCTGAGTCTAATTTTGCATTTTTAGGTCCTGTAAATCCATTAAAAGTAATTCCATCATAAGATTCTCCAGGAGAAACAAACTTTGTATCAATCTTTCTAAAATAATTTTCTAACCAAGAAGCTTTTTCTGCTAGTTTTTTTACTAAGTCAGCAAAGTCATTAGTAGTTTTTTCTTTTCCCCAAGAATAAACTCTAACTTGTTGAGCAAGATATTTTAAATCGTCATCACTCAATTTATCAGGTTTTGGTTTTTTATCATCCTTTAAAGTCACTAATAATGCTTTAACCTCTTTTGAACCTTGAACATATCCAAAATATCCTAAATAAGTATTGTCTTTAATTTTATCTCCTATGCTTAACTCTTCTATCTTATCACCAACAGTAAAGTTTGCTTTTGGCAAAATAGAAAGTGTAAATCCTTTAGAACTTGAAGTAAATTTTCCTGCTTCTGCATCTTCTCTGCAATGAATATCAACTTTTTCAAAAACTCCTTTTTTATCAATATTATTCACTCTGCATTTTCCATTCAAAAAACTCTCTCTTTCACTTAATTCAAGATTATCATCTCCAACTCGTAATAAAACTCTTTTATTTAGATTTTCTAATTTATCTAATCTTAATCTCAAGCTTGCAAGACATTGAAATCCAGGCAATAAAATTTTATTAGAAGTTTCTCCTCGTTTCAAATCAACACTGCTTACTCTTTTGCCAGAGTCGTCATAAATAGAAATCCTAGCAGAATCTGCACTAACATCCTCAGCTCTTATATACCCTTTAGAATTCCAAAAACCATACCAATTTTTTCTGTCTTTCCATTGCTCATCTGTTAAAACAGGAAGATAAAAATTTCTTTTTCCAATTCCAAAAGCATTGTCTATATTATATCTTATTCTTGCAGATAAATTTCCTTGAACATAATCAGGCATTTGAGAAGCATTTTCTTGTTTTTTTAATACTATTACAACATATCCTATATTCTCTAAAATAGGAGAATTTAATTTTCCACTCACGCCTAAAGCAGCAGATGCAGGATGAAATCCAATTCCTGCAATTTCTTTTGGATAACTCCCACTAAAAGAAATACTATCAATTGCTTCAACATTAATCAAAGGATTTATTTTTGTTGCTGCTAATTTGCAGAAAACAGGAACATCTTGCTCTTCTAATAAATCACTTCTCACAACTGCAGGAGTGCATCCAAAAGGAGCAATTTGAAGAACAAAATCCTGCCCTGCAGAGCACATTGATTTATCAAATTCTAAACTGCTTTGATATCCAAATCCAGAAGATTGATATTGAGAAAATTGAGGATTTGAACGAATATAAGTCGCACTAATTAATGAAGTTAAAACTATTAAAAAAAGCATTCCAATAATGATTTTTTTCTTATTTATTTTCATTTTATTAAATTCCTTAAATGAATGAGTAATGACACTAATAATCCAAATCCTGCAATTAAAGATTGTGAAAGACTAAAACAAGGAGTGTGAAAGGTACTCAAAATTAAATAAATTAAGATTACAAAATTTAAAGCACTTCCATACCAAGTTAATAATTCTGATTCCATGTTAAATAAAAATTTTAATTATCCCATAGATTAACAAAATCATTGCAGTCAATCCTAAAATCCACAGGACTAAATCTAACTTTTTCTTTGTTTCTTTTTTCATTTTTCCTCCTTTTTTATTTTCATCTTAAATAAATATCCAAATTTTTATCTTCAAATAATAAATAATTTTCCTGCAAGTCATCAAGACTTTTTGGAGTAGGCAAGCTATCAGCATTTATATCTATTATTGCAGAATTTTGCAATTCAGATTCAACAAAATATTTTGTTTGTTTTCCTCCTCCAACAAGAGCATTTGAAATAATCTGTTCAGGGATTGTCATTTCAAAGCATTTCTTTTCAGTTAATCCAAAAATTCCTCCAATTCCTGTTTTAGGAACATCCATGCATTGTTCTTGTTTTGTCTCTGATAGTTTAATTGAAGAATTTTTATAAACATAAACTTGAACTTCATAATTTCCTTCACTTAATTCAATTTCTTTCTGCTCTGGATAAATAATTGTTTTAGAAGTTTTATTAGAAACAAAATTTATTATAGCATCGCCATTATACTCAACTCCATTAAGTTTTAGATTAATAGTTTTCTTATAAGCTCTATCCATTATAAGATTAATAACATCAGGATTTACACTTGATTCTATTTTTTCTCTTAAGTCTGCAAAGCCTTTTGCTTTAGCAATAATAAATCCATTTGCACATGGAGGAAATAAAGCAGTTAAAGAACCATTATTCTCATTTGTTTCCCCAATTCTAACATTCTCTCCAAGACATTCATAAGATACATTTGCAGCAACAGGATTAAGAGAAGTGTCATAAATATTCACTTGCATTAAAACATTTTTATGCTCATCTAAATTATCACTGAAAACTCCAACTGCATTTGTTTCTATAGGTTTTCTTGGTTTATTTCCCCTAATAACAACTGCTAAAGGAAATTGAAAAATTTCATCTCCAGAATAAACCTGAACTAAAACAGGATAATTAACATTATAAACAAAATGATATGGAACATAGCAAAATCCTAAAATTCCCATTCCAGGATGATTTCCTATTGGTTTTGCAATCATTATGCTTTCTTCAGAAGGAGCTACTTCAAGACTATGAGACCAATTTCTTGAATTAACAAACAAAACATTTTCTTTTACTCCTGGAATATTAACAACAAAATATTTATTTTCCTTTTTATTTAAATCAAAATCCCCTCCTTTAATTTTTAAAGCCAAAGTATTTGCTTCAATTGCTTTTTCAATATTATCAAAAACTTCATTAGCATTCCAGATTTTTGGACTGCAAGTCATCTCAACCCCATCAACAGGAGCATATAATCTTAAGGCATCTATTCCATAATTTTCTAAAAAAAGATTTTTCTGTTCATAATCATAAATCTTTCTTGCAGAATCATACAACTCTCCTAATTTGGACTTAATAACAACTTTATGTTTTCTAACCACAGCAGTTTCATTTGCTTTTTCTAAAGCGAGATTCATATCTAAATTAATTTCTATTTCATTATCTTTAATATTTACTTTTGCGTTTGGCTCTCCCATGCTTATTCCAAAGCCTTTTTCCAAATAAGAATCTAAAAAACAATCATGAATTTTTTCATCAATAAAATTTCCTAATTCTTTTTCCATGTCTCTTTTAGACGGAACTTGTTCTTTTTCAAAATTATTTCCAGAAACATAATACCAATAAGGAATAGGATTCCCTAAAAAATTTAACTGAGATGAAAAAGGCATATACCCTGCTGATTCAAAATCTGGAAGAACAATATACCCTGCTTGACTCTCTAAAATATCTGCTCCAATTTTTCCATCTTCTTTAACACAGCTCAAAAAAGCATTATAAGCAGGCTCTAAATTTGCAGAGACAACTGCAGGTTTGAATTTTCCTTTTAATAAAAAATATCCTGCTGCAGCTGCAACAATTAAAATTCCAAGAATAATAAAAATAGTAACTTGTGCTTTTTTTCTTTTATAATTCAAAACACTGTGTGGATTTGGATTAGTAAAAAATCTTTGATTTTGCCTCTTTTTGTTCATTAAAAAATAATGAGAATTATGTATATAAAGTTTATTGCAAATCAATAAGCTTCGCTTTTAAAATATCTAAAAGAGCTAATAATCACAATTATTGCTCCAATTGCTAAAAACCAGTTTTCATAATTAACAAAAAAACTTGGTAATGTGATTAAAGGAAAAGCCATATTAAGTAAATATAATCCTATTAAAATAATAGCAACCCCTCCTATTTTTTTTAAATTCACCATATCTATAAAATATCAAGAAAGGTTTTTAAATCTTTCTCAATGAACACTATCAATTAACTTTAAAAAGATAAATTTTCTTGTGAAACTATGAAAATTCCAAAAACAACAATGAGATATTGCCCCTATTGCAAAAAAAAGACAGAACATAAAATAAAAATAATTTCAACAGGAGCAAAAAGAGGAACTTTAACAAGAGGGAGTATTTCAAGAGCAAAAGCAAGAGGTTTGGGCAGAGGAATTGGCAATAAAGGAAAATGGGGCTCTAAACCAGCAGTTTCAAAATTCAAAAGAAAAACAAAAACAACAAAAAAAACAAATTTAATGTATATTTGTCAAGAATGTAAAAAATCAAAATATCAAAAAAAAGGAAAAAGAACAGGTAAATTAATACAAGAATAAAATGGCAAAAATCAAAAAAAGAAAAAAATTTTTCGACGTGGAAATTCCTTTAATAAAAAAAGAAACACAATTGCAAGGATTTGACATAGAAAATCTTCAAGGAAGATATATTAAGTATGATTTAACTCGTGCTTTAAGAGGAAAAAATTTGATTCTAAAATCAATTGTTCAAATAGAAAATGAAAAAGCAACTGCAATTCCTCAAGAAATTAAAATAATGCCGTCTTATTTAAAAAGAATGATAAGAAAAGGAACAAATTATGTTGAAGATTCTTTTTCTGCAGAAGCAAAAGATTCTCAAATAAGAATAAAACCATTCCTTATTACAAGAAGAAAAGTTTCAAGGGCGATTCGAAAAGCACTAAGAGAAAAAGCAAGAGAAGAATTAATTAATTATGTTAAAACAAAAAAAACAGAAGAAATTTTTCAAGAAATTTTAAAAAACAATCTTCAAAAAATGCTGAGCTTAAAATTAAAAAAAATATACCCTTTGTCTCTTTGTGAAATTAGAATTCTAAAAGTTGAAAAGAGATTAAAAGAAAAAAAAGAGATTAAAAAATCAGAAGCAAAAGAAAAAACCAAAGAGTAAAATCTTTAAATAAAGCTTGTAATGATAATCTATGCCTGTGTAGCTCAGTGGCTTAGAGCATCTGCCTTGTAAGCAGAGGGTCGGGGGTTCGACTCCCTCCACAGGCTTTTAAAAATGTGGCAAGATATTATAATAACAATTGTAAATTTTATTTTTGCCTATGCACTAATCCCTCAAGTTATAAAAGGATTTAAAGAAAAAAAAGCACATATTCATTTTCAAACAGGATTATTAAACACTATAGGAATGTATGCCATGGCAGCTACATTTTTTAGTTTAGGTTTATTCTTTTCTGCTATAATAGGAATATTTAATGCGACAATGTGGCTATTTCTTTTTATTCAGTCTTTAATCTACAAAAAATAAATTATTTCAATTTTACAGCTGTTCCATAAGCAAGCATCTCTGAAGCTCCTTGCATAATCATTGAAGTCATGAATTTCATTCCAATAATTGCATCAGCTCCTAATTCAAGTGCTTGATTAACCATTCTATTAAAAGCCTCATCTCTAGCAGTTGTTGTCATATCAGAATAAGTTTTAATCTCGCCTCCAATAATGCTTTTAAGTCCAGCTCCAATATCTCGTCCAATATTTCTCGCTCTAACAGTGTTTCCTTTCACAACTCCTAAAATTTCAGAAATTTTCTTATTAGGAACCTCGTTTGTTGTTGTTACAATTATCTTTGCCATTTTACCTCCTTGTATCTTTTCTTTTTTCAATTTTATCTTCTTTGTTAAACAAAATAAACAACCCAATAGTCAAGATAGGAATACCATAAATTAACATAATAAAATCAGAAACAAAAGATAAAGAAATTAAAAAAATCCCAAAACAGATTATTACTACTCCTGTAATTAATTGACTTAAATTCATAAAAAAATTAAAAAAGACATCTTAATAAATTTATTTATTCCATAATCAATTCAGCTTTTCCATCTTCAATTAGAATTTTTGCTATTTCCTTAGAAATATTAACAATTTGCCCTTTTTCAAAAGGGCCTATTTTCTTTCCTTCTAAATTTAAAAATTCATCAACATTCTCTTTAAAAACAATCAACTCGTTTTTATTTGTTTTATCTTTTTTACCACTTAAAGCTTCATTGATTTTTTTGTCTGATGATTCAATACATTTCATTAATTCTTCAAATAATTCTTTTTCAACATTTAGCATATTCTCAAAATCTTGTTTTGAAATTCCAGTTTCAGCTGCAATTAAAACCAAATTCAAAATTTTTTTTCTTCTTCTTAGCATTAATTCTTTAAATAAAGTAATTGCGTTTTCCAATTGTTTTTTTGCCTTAATTGTCACATCAGAAAAAATATCTTCTTCTCGAGAAGCAATGTTTTTTTTGTCTCTTAAATATTCTGATACCTCTAAAATAAAATTTTTAGACAAAGATTGCAATTGTTCAGAGTATCTCTCTTTTCTAGCAGCTTCATAAATGTCATTATAAGTTATCATTTTATATTCTCCTGAAGCTGATTTGCGATTTTATAAGAGGCAATTGAAAATCGCCTTT
>CAZBJC010000015.1:0-7504 GCA_964492145.1 Candidatus Woesearchaeota archaeon | reverse complement strand
TTCAACAGACAGCGTAACAGTTCTTCTTCCAAATGGAAAATATATTTATATGATTGTAAAAAATACTGATTTGCCTGATGACACTGAAATTACTTTTAATATTAAAGAAGAAAAAACAGGAGTAGATACTTTAATTGCAAATGCAACTGCAAATATTTCAGGAGGAAAAGCAATTGGAATATGGAAAATAACTGAAGATGAGATAAATAAAATAACAAATTTAAATAATTTAATTTATTTTAAAGCTTCTGCAAATGGATGGAGTGGTTTGACAAGTGAGCCTAAATTAAATATCACGACAACTTATAGTTCAGGAGTTGGTGCATGCGGAGACTATAATAATCCAAATGATTGTGATTTAAATCCTTATGGAGTAGGATATTCTATTGGAGCCTGGGCAGTTTCCGGAGATTGTGAGAGAAGAATAAACAAGACAGGATGTTCTTGGGAAAATGGACAATGCACTCAAAATACAACAATTGAATATAGGGGAGAAAATTGTGCAAACTCAGGGGTTATTTCATCTTGTTCATATACAGAAGGCAATAGATTAGGAGATTGCAATGCTGGAGATGATTATTTTCAAATAAATTATGTTTCATCTCAACCAGGATGTGATGACTTTAAAAGTGATTATATTCCATGTCCAGCACAAATAAAACTTGGATTTTTTGGATTATTTAATATAATCTCAAGTTTAATATTAATTTCTTTAATATATTTTATGCTCTCTAAAAAAGAAAGTTTATAAAATAGAAATCATATTCTAAAACATGAAAAAGAGGATAAAGAGTATTTTATTTTTATTTATAATCTTGTTCTTAATAGGGAATATTTCAGCGAGTTTTGCAAAAGGAAATAAATCTCATCAAATTGATAGTGTTTATGGGGCAAATGAAAATATAAGAGGGTGGATAAATATAAGCTTTGCAAATGAAGCACTTAATTCTTTGTTTACAGATTCAAAAGGAAATTCAATTACTCTTATTGATTTGCTTCAAAGTGATTCAAGACTCTCTAATATTACTGATTATACTTGCAATCCAATTGGCTGTAAATTAAATTATCAAGCTAGTAATGTAGAGGAAACAAAAAATTTTGAATTAAATGCAGGAGAAGAAAAACTTTTAGGGTTTAAATTCACCGGAATAATAGACAGTATAAACGATGTTTCTTTTAATATAACAAGTGATGCTGAAAGTTCTTGCTCTAATCAATTAAAAATTGATTTCTTTAATAATGGAATATTTGAGTTGGGGAATAATAAAACAACAGACGAGGCTTGCTCTAATTTAAAGAGACAAGGCTGTTTTGAATCCCAGTCAAGTTATGATTATTCAGTATTAAGCAACAATGGAAAATATTGCCAAGAAATAAATTTAACAGAATCCCCTGGTTTTAAATTAGGAGCATGGATAAATCTAAAAAATAATCCTGGAGTAATTACTTTAGGGATTTATGATACTGATGATTTATCAAATGAGCTTGCAAGCTGTGATATTTTAGAGACATCTGGAACTGGATTTTTTAATTGCAGTGTTAATTTTTCAGTTATTAAATCTAAACCCTATTATATTTGCATTTACTCTGATAAAGAAAATGAAGATTCAGAAATAAGAGGATATTCAACAAATAATGGATGTGGATTTTATGATGATGGTTCATGGGGATGGGATGGCTCTATGCCTTCTGCATTTAATATTTTTGCAATAGGGAAAAAATTTGATTCTGTTGGAGAAATCTCTATAAATGATAATTCTATTTCTGAGGATTACTTAATTTCAGATTATTTTATTGAATACATAGATAAAATAACAGACAATACAGATAATTGCACTAAATATTCCTGCATAATTCCTCTTAAAATAAAATCAGAAAAAAATCAAAACATAACTGTAAAAAATATTAGTGTAAAATATTCTCAAAATGGAATAAAAAATAAAAAAAATATTTATGATTTGTCTGTTTCTCCAGCCTTGATTACAAGTAATGGCTCTATTAAAATTTATTTAGACAAGGCTAATCTTACTCTTCCATCTTTAACAGGAGCAAGTTTATATTCTTTATTTTTTAAAAACAATAAAATATTCTCAGAGAATATTACTATTAAGCCTTCTCCAAAAATAACAAGTTTATCGCCCTTAGACACTGCTTCAAAATTCCCTGTAGAATTTAGAGTTTATGTTGTTCCTGTAGAAAATACAAGCATTAGTTCTTATGAATGGCAATTTGGAGATGCTCAGCCTGTTACAACAAGCACAGGGAAAATAAGCCATAGTTTTGATTCAGCTGGAAATTATCCTGTTAAAGTAACAGTTTATGACTCAAATGGTTCAAGCTCAAGCAAAACTTTTAATATAAATGTCTTTCCATATACAAGTGTTTTAGAAAAGAAAATAAATGAATCAAAAACAAATCTAAACAATATTACAAATTATCTTCAGCAGTTTTCTCAATTTGAAAGAGATAGCATAAATCAAATAATAAATTTCTCTAGTTTAAATGCAGGCTTAACAGAAGCTGAGACTCTTTATTCTCAAGCAGATTATGAGAGTTCTGTAGTAAAACTTGTTTCATTAAATATTCCTGAATCTATTACTAAAGGTATAAGCACTGATTTAGTATCATTTTATCCAAAAAAAGAAAATATTAATTTAAATGCAATTACAAGTGATTATAATTCAAGTGACACTGAAAAATATATTAATGCGATTTCTAATTTTGAATCAAGCAATTTAAATATTAAAGTAAAATACTCAAAGATAAATATTAATTATCCAGGAGGAATTTCAGAGCCTCTTATAAATATTTTTGAATTAAGTATTAGTAAAAAAAATACTTTAAATTATAGTATTTATGTTTATATAAATGCATTAGATAATATAAGATTTCAAGGAAATATTTCTATGAATAATTCTTATGCAAAAATAGAGATTCCTTCTGATGAATCAAGCAAAACAATTAAGTTTTCAACTACTCAAGATATTAATTTTTTAGATTTGCCTGTTTTTATCTCTCCTGATTTAGATGATTTAGTAATAATCACTCCTGAGAATAAAAAAGGAATGAAATGGGCTTTGTTTATTTTAATAATGATTTTTTTATTAATTGTAGGATTTATTGCTTACATAATATTACAGCAATGGTATAAAACAAAATATGAAACATATTTGTTTAAAAATAAAAATTATCTATATAATTTGATTAATTATATTCAAAATTCAAAGAAAAAAGGTATAAAAGATGCAGAAATAATTAAAAATCTAAAAAAAGCAGGTTGGAACTCTGAACAAATAACTTATGTTATAAAAAAATATATGGGAAAAAGAACAGGAATGTTTGAAATTCCTGTTGAAAAAGTTTTAAACAAATTTAAGAAAAATAAAACTCCTGTTTTTAAAAAAAATCCTCAAATTACATCGCCTATGACTCGGCCTAAAAATTTAATGACCAGACCTGTTATTAAAAAGAATGTTCTAAGCAACCAAAGAAATAGAACTTTTTTTAAAAATAACAAGTAAAATATACAAAATTTAATAAAGCTTTAAATTAAAATTATAATAATGGTATTAAAAATCTTTACAAATTTTTTTAAGAGAATATTTTCAGGGATATTTAAAGGAAGAAGAGAAATAAAATTAGGATTTTATGGTCCTCCAAATGCAGGAAAAACAAGTTTAGCAAATAGAATCTGCAAAGATTTCACTGGGGAAGAAATAGGAAGTGTAAGCAAAATCCCTCATGAAACAAGAAATGTTCAATTTAAAGAAAAAGTTGAAATAGAATACAAAGGCAAAAAAATAACTTTTAAAATGGTTGACACTCCTGGAATTGCTACAAGAATTGATTATGAAGATTTCTTAAAATTTAAAATGAAAAAAAAGGAATCTAAAAAAAGAGCAAAAGAAGCAACACAAGGAGTAGTAGATGCAATAAAATGGTTAGATGATATGGATTTAGTTGTTGTGGTTTTAGATGCTACTGAGAATCCTTATAATCAAGTTAATATAACAATAATTGGAAATTTAGTTGCAAGAAAGATTCCAGTGCTAATAATTGCTAATAAAATTGATTTGAAAAAAGCAGATGTTAAAAAAATTGAAGCTGCTTTTCCAGAATA
Source organism: Candidatus Woesearchaeota archaeon (assembly GCA_964492145.1). Taxonomy (GTDB): domain Archaea; phylum Nanobdellota; class Nanobdellia; order Pacearchaeales; family GW2011-AR1; genus WJLC01. The sequence goes on along the minus strand of CAZBJC010000015.1, from coordinate 3,384 downwards.
TGAAACAATTGGTTTAAGTGCTAAATATGGAAAAAATCTTGAAGAGTTTTATGAAAGTGTATTTAAGCTCGCAAAGAAAATTTAGTAACAATTAAAAATATATATTACATCATATAAATAACAAAAGATGGTGAAAAAGAAGAAAAACAAAACTAAAAAGATAAAAGGATTTTCAATTCAGTTTATGCCTTATTCAGAGATAAAAGATTTAGACAGCACTGCAAGAATAAGAAAAATTCTAGATATAATTATAGAAAGCAATATTTTGATTCTCCAAGGCAGATTAAAACCAGAAGAAGAAACAAGATTAATAGAAGACACTATGGCAATGATTGGACATATTAAAAATTTTAGAGGGATTGAACTTGCAGTTATAGGCAATAATGGAGGAAAAACAGGATTTTTTGGAAAGATGAGAAAGGGAATTATAACTGCTCTTTCAGGAGGAGATTTAGGGGCAATAACAATTATTGGGCCTGCAACAATAGTAAAAGAAATTAAAAGAAATCCTAAAAAAATAGAACTTCTTCTTAATAAGTAAGATTTTGATTGCAAATGCATAATAGAGAATAATTAAATTTAAAAGATTTCTATTAAACTCCCTTTTATGGAAGCAAAATCTTCAGGATTAGAAATATCTGTTTTAATAGATAAACAAGAAATTGAAAAATTAAAAAAGCAAAGAATAAATGGAAGATTAGATTTTTATGATTTTCTTCATGGAAAAAGAAAGCAAATTCCAATAAGCATTGAGATTAGAGAGGAACAAAAAGAGTTAGTGAGAGTAAACCAGCACCCTGTAAAAGTTTATTTTGGAGATGCAAAAAAAATTGTTTTTGGAATAAGCAGGGAATTTTATAAAATTTTTCTTGAGAATAAAAAAGCAGGGACAAGATATGGAATTGGTGGAAAATTTGAATTGCAAGAAAATGAAGATAGATTTATTAATGCAGAAAATTATTAATAATTATGCCAATGCTATCTTTTGATTTGCATTGTTAATAAATATTATAAAATCAAAAAATGCCACACCAATGTGTTCATTGCGGAAAAATCTATGCAGCAGGAAGTGAAGAATTATTAAAAGGGTGTAGAGAATGTGGAAGCCATTTCTTTTTTTATATCAGAGAGGACCAAGTAAAAAAATTACAAGAAAATCCTATTGAAATTCCAAAAGAAGAAAAAGAAACAATTGAAAAAGACATCAGGGAAATTGCAGGAATTACAGACACAAATGCTCCTGTCATCTTAGACATAGAATCTATACGAGCAATTGGAAGTGGAAAATTTGAAATAGATTTAATAAACTTATTTAGAAAAGATAGGCCTCTTATATATAAATTAGAAGAAGGAAAATATATTATTGATTTAGCTTCTACTTTAAGCCAGAATATAAAGGATTTAAAAGAAATAAAAAACCCTGAATAAACTTATGATTTATAAAAAGAATAGTTTTTTAAATTGGTTTTTTTCTATGAAATTATGCAAGAAGAAATTTTAAAGGAAAATGAATATAGAGAAAGATGGGAAGCGTCAAGAGTTGTTAATCTAATCTTAGCAGGACTTTTGATTTATTTTGGAGGACCTGAAATATATTCAAGATTAAAAGACAATAGAAATACTAAGACACTTCCAAAAAATTCTTTAGAAAAAAAGTAGAAGAGAAGGGTGAAACAATCTGGACTCCTACTCTCAAGGTCATTCAAGCTCCAGAATATCAATTAAGATTTTATCAAGTTCAACAAGGAGACTATCTTTATAGTATTTCAGATAAAAGTTTTTCTGATGTAAAGGAGATTGTTGATTTAAACAATGAAATTATAAAATATAAAAGAGATGGAGATGAAGAACATCTTAGAAAGATAGCAAGAGATTATGAGATTTCTTTATCTAATGTGAAAAAAAGAGTTGAGGGAGTTTCATTAGAAGATTTAAGAGAAATTGATGACCCAGATTATATTCAAGAAGGACAAAAAGTTCCAATATTGATTAAATATAAAAACCTAAGATAGTTCTTTGTTATATGAAAAAAAGAGTTGATTTAATTTTAAAAAAAGTTTTAGAAAAAATAGAACCCTCAAAAAAAGATTTAGAGATTATAAATAATTCTTTAAAGAATGTAATTAAAGAGCTAAAAAAAAGAATAAAAAAATCAAAAATAAAAGCAGAAATTTTTATTGGGGGGAGTTTTGCAAAAAAAACAGTTATTAAAAAAGACAAGTATGATGTAGATGTTTTTTTAAGATTTGATAAAAAATACAAAAAAGAAAACATTTCTAAAATAACAAAAAAAATCCTAAACAAAATGAAAAATTTATCAATAATTCATGGCTCAAGGGATTATTTTAAGATATCTTTTTCTCCTGATTTTTCTATTGAAGTAATTCCAGTGATTAAAGTTAATAATCCAAAAGAAGCAGAAAATATTACTGATTTGTCTTATAGTCATGTTAATTATATAAAAAAGAAAATAGAAAATAAAAAAATTCTTGATGAAATAAGAATTGCAAAAGCTTTTTGCTATGCAAATAAATGCTATGGGGCTGAATCATATATTCATGGATTTTCAGGGTATTCTCTTGAGCTTTTAGTTTATTATTATAAAAATTTTATGAACTTTGTTAAAGCAATGGCAAATTTAAAAAATAAAGAGATAATTGATATTGAAAAACATTTTAAGAAAAAAAAGAATATTTTAATGGATTTAAATGAATCAAAGCTTCTTTCACCAATAATTTTAATTGACCCAACATATAAGCAAAGAAATGCTCTTGCAGCTCTTTCTTTAGAAACTTTTAGAGGATTTCAAAAAGCATGCAAGAAATTCTTAAAAAATCCTTCAATAAAAGATTTTGAATTAAAAAAAGAAAATTTAGAGAAAATAAAAAAAGATTCAAAAAAAAGAAAATTAGAATTTATTATTATAAAGATTAAGACAAACAAACAAAAAGGAGACGTTGCTGGAAGCAAATTGCTTAAATTTTACAAATATCTTGAAAAAGAAATTGAAGAGTTTTTTGTAATAAAGAAAAAAGGATTTGAATATAATCAAGAACAATCTGCAGAAATCTTTTTTGTTGCAAAAAAAAGAAATGAGAAAATAATTCCTGGACCAAAAATAGAAGACAAAAAAAATCTTAAATCATTTAAGAAAAAGCACAAAAAAACTTTTGTGAAAAATAAGAAAATTTATGCAAAAGAGAAGATTACTTTTAGATTAAAAGATTTTTTAAAAAAGTGGATGAAAAAAAATAAAAAAAGATTAAAAGAAATGTATATTTCTCAATTGAAAATTGTTTAAAGTTCAAACGGCATAAATCTAGAAGTTTTTTCAGAATTTTTATAATTTTCAGCTGAATCTGGAGAATCAAAAATTAAAGGTCC
>CAZBJC010000014.1:0-8356 GCA_964492145.1 Candidatus Woesearchaeota archaeon | reverse complement strand
TAGAATGTTCTGCAATGTCTATAAAGTATCTTGGACAGCCATTTGATATTCATACCGGAGGAATTGATTTGATTTTTCCTCATCATGAAAATGAAATTGCCCAAAGCGAGGCAGCAAATAATAAGAAATTTGTAAATTATTGGATGCATAATGAATGGGTTTTAGTTAATGGAAGAAAAATGTCAAAATCTTTAGGAAATTTTTACAAACTTAATGATATAATCAAAAAAAGATTTTCTCCTTTAGATTTAAGATATCTTTATTTAACAAAAAATTACAGGGAAAAAATAAATTTTACTTGGAAAAATCTTCAAGCTTCTAAAAATGCTTTAGAGAGATTAAAAAATATTATCTCTAAAATAAATGATGATGAAAAGATTAATCAGGAATATTTAAAGAAATTTAAAGACGCAATGAATAATGATTTAAATACTTCCAAAGCTCTTCAGATTTTATGGAATCTTATAAGAGATAAAAATGCAAAAGGAAAAATTAATACAATCAAAGAGATGGACAAGGTTTTTGGATTAAACTTATTTAGAAAACAAAAAATTAAGATTCCAGAGGAAGTTCAAAAACTTATTAAAGAAAGAGAAGATGCAAGAGAAAAAAGAGATTTTAAAAGGGCTGATGAACTTAGAGATAAAATAAAAAAGAGAGGGTATATAATAGAAGATACTCCAAAAGGGAGTGTTATAAGAAAAATTTAAAGTGAAAATGAAGAAATATGAAAAATTTATAGATTTAAAATACAAACCCAAATCAGATGAATTAATAACTCAATTTTATATTAATCCAAAAAAAAGACTTTCTCTAAAAGAGGTGGCATCTAATGTTGCAGGTGAAAGCAGTGTTGGAACATGGACTGATGTTAAAACAATGAAACCGAGAATTGGAAAACTTCTTTCTCCGAAAGTATTTTATTTAAATGAAAAAAAGAAAATTGCAAAAATAGCTTATCCTCTTCATTTATTTGAATTAGGAAATCTCCCTGAAATTCTTTCAAGTGTTGCAGGAAATATTTATGGAATGAAACCAGTTAGAGGATTATTTTGGCAGGATATTGAAATTCCAAAAAAAATGCTTTATAGTTTTAAGGGTCCAAGATTTGGAATTAAAGGGTTAAGAAAAAAGTTTAAAGTTTGGAATAGACCTTTTGTAGGAACAATTGTAAAGCCAAAAGTAGGATTAGAACCTGGAGAGCATTCTAAAGTTGCATATGATTCTTGGATTGGGGGGTGTGATATTGTTAAAGATGATGAAAATCTAACATCTCAAAAGTTTAATCCCTTTAAAAAAAGATTTTTAAAAACAATAAAAATGAAGGAAAAGGCTGAGAAAGAAACTGGAAATAAAAAAGCATATTTAGTAAATTGCACAGCAGAAACAAAAGAGATGCTAAAAAGAATCAAATTTGTTGAAGAAAATGGAGGAGATTATATTATGCTTGATATTTTAACTCTTGGCTGGGCAGCATTGCAAACTGCAAGAGATTACACTAAACTTCCAATTCATGCACATAGAGCAGGACATGCAATGCTGGACAGAGATGAAAAAGGATTTGGAATGTCAATGGAAATAATTGCACAATTAGCAAGGATGGTAGGAGTTGATACATTGCATATTGGAGCAGTTTTTGGAAAAATGTCAGGAAAAGAAGACGAGATTCTGCATATAGAGCAAGATATAGAGTCTCAATTTACTAAAGAAACAAAAAAATATTTAGAACAAAGATGGTATAAAGTAAAACCTGTTTTAGGAGTTGCATCAGGAGGAGTTTATCCAGGAATTGTTCCAAAAATAATAAAGGCTATGGGAAAAGATGTTGTTATACAAGCAGGAGGGGGAATTCATGGACATCCTCATGGAACTCAAGCAGGAGCAAAAGCAATGAGGCAAGCAGTTGATGCTACACTAAAGAATTTTTCTTTAAAGCAATATTCAAAAACTCATGAGGAATTAAGAGAAGCTTTGAAAAAATGGGGAGAATAACTGAGAAAGAGTTTATCTTAGAGTATTTTAAGAGACATAAAAAAGTATTAAGCTTAATTATTTTTCTTTCAGTAATTGGAGCAGTATTCTCAGCATTAACACCTTTTATTTATGGAAAACTTTTTGACCTCTCAATAATCCCAAATACAGCTTTAAATTTTTTATTGACATTAATTGCTCTTTGGTTTATTTTAACTATTCTTTCAGATTATTTGTCAAATAAAGTTAGTTTCTTAGGGATGGTTTTTGGTTCTGAGATTGCATTGGAATCTGAATCAGAAGCTTATGGACATTTTTTGTCTCTCCCAATTTCTTTTCATAAAAAAGAAAAAAGAGGAGAGATATTGAATAAAATCTCAAGAGGTTCATGGGAATTGCAATCTCTTTTTGAGACAGCGTCAGAAATTCTCCCTCAATTTTTAATGCTAATCTTTGCCATGGGGATGATGTTTTGGATAAAATTTGAACTTGCAATTATTTTGATGATATTCTTTTTAATCTATTCTGTTTTTGCTTTAAATAAAACAAGCTCTTTTTTAAAAATTCAAAAAAGAGAAAACAAAGAATTTGAGAAAAGATATGGAGAAGTTTATGATAAACTATACAATGTTTTTTTAGTAAAAAATTTTGCTATGGAGGAAAAAGAAAAAGAAAATTTTCTAAAAGCTTTTACAAAAAAACTTCTTCCAGTGATTAAAAAAAATCAAAGAAAATGGACTTCTTTTTCTTTCATCAGAGATGTCTTTTTTAGCACAAGCTTTGTTGTTGTTTTAGGATTGGCTATTCTCTTTTTGAGAAAAAATTCAATTACTCCTGGAGAATTTGTGATGTTTTTTGGTTATATAAATATGGCTTTATTTCCTCTTAGGAGAATTGGAGAAATCTATAGAAATTACAAAAGATCATCTGTTGCAATAAAAAGAATTGTTAGATTAAAAAATTTAATTCCAGAAAAGATGAAGCATGGAGATAAAAAATTAAAAGAAATAAAAGGAGAGATTTTATTCAAGGATATTTCTTTTAGTTATTCAAAGAATAAAGAAATCTTAAAAGACATTAATTTGAAAATAAATGCAGGAGAAAGTGTGGCTTTAGTCGGAAAAAGTGGAGTTGGAAAAACAACTCTTTCAGAACTAATAATTGGATATTATAAACCTAAGAAAGGGAAAATTTTCTTGGATGGTGTTGATATCTCAAAATTAGATTTAAAGTGGTTAAGAGAGCAGATTGCAATTGTTCCTCAAGATTTAAATTTATTCAATGATACATTATTAAATAATCTAAGATATGCTTCACCTAAGGCTTCCTTTAAAAAAGTTATTGAGGCATGTAAAGCTGCATCTGCACATGAATTTATTATTAAATTAAAAAAAGGGTATAAAACATTTGTTGGAGAAAATGGAATCAAACTTTCAATGGGACAAAGACAAAGAATTGCAATTGCTATGGCTTTTTTAAAAAATCCTAAAATTTTAATCCTGGATGAACCCACTTCTGCGTTAGATCCTGAATCAGAGGAAAAAGTTAAAAAAAGTATAGAGAGATTAATAAAGGATAGAACGACTATAATCATTGCACATAGATTTTCAACTATAAAAAAAGCTGACGAGATTATTGTCTTAAAGAATGGAAGAATAGTAGAAAAAGGAAATCATTTTCAATTAATTAAAAAAAGAGGAGAGTATTACAAACTCTATTCTCTTCAAAATAAAAAATGAAAAATTATCGTAAGTCGATTTTTATGCTGGTATATTCTAAGGTCAAAGATAAAATTTATTATCTTATTCTTAAAAGAAAGCTTCATTGGAAAGGATGGGAGTTTCCAAAAGGAGGAATAAGAAAAAAAGAGAAAATCTTAGATGCAATAAAAAGAGAGATAAAAGAAGAGACAGGATTAAAACCCCTTAGAACAATAAACCTCCATTATTCTGGAAAATATAAGTATAATAAAGAATTAAGAGACAGGCCAGGGATTTTAGGACAAGAATTTAAACTTTATGCAGTTGAAGTAAAGAAGAGGAAAGCAGACATATCAAAAAACAAAGATAAAGAACATTCAAGTTATAAGTGGGTTGGACATAAAGAAGCATTAAAGAAATTAACATGGCCAAATCAAAGACAATGCTTAAGAATTTTTAATAAATTTCTAAAAGATAATTTATTAAAGAAATAATTCTTATTTTTTTTATGGATTATAAAAAATATCGTTGGTTTTTTACAAAATCAGAAAAATTAGTTTATGGAGGAAAATCTGCAGTTCAAAATGAGGAAATTGTAAAGGAGATTATTAAAAAAAATTCAGAAAGAATTGTCATGCACACTAAAATTCCTGGAAGTCCTTTTGCAATTATTGATGCTCCTTTAAAAAAAGTAAATGAAAGTGATTTAGAAGAAACTGCTGTGTGGACTGCTTGTTTTTCAAGAGCATGGAGAACAGGACTTTACAAAACTCAAGTTGATATTTTTACAAACAATCAAATTTTAAAAGAAAAAAATATGAAGCCTGGAACATTTGCAGTTAAAAAGGTTCAAAGAAAAAATGTTCTATTAAAATTATTTCTTATAAATCAAAAAAGAATCCTAAGGGCTGTTCCAGAAAAAACCCTAAAGAAAAATACAAAAGTTTTTGCAAAAATAATTCCTGGAAAAGAAAAAAAAGAAAAAATAGCACTTGAAATCTCAAAGAAATTAAATAAAAAAATTGATGAAGTTCTTAATGCACTTCCAACAGGAGGAATAAAAATACAATGGCAAAAATAGGGAAAGTTCAATTAGGGAAACAAGGAATCACAAAAAATTTTCTTGAAACTTTAAAAAATCATTTTAAAAAATATGAAAATATTAAAATTCATATTTTAAAAAGCTCTAGGCCAGAAGGAAAAAAAGGCAAAGAAATAGCAAAAGAGTATTCAAAGGAGATTTTAAAAGAACTTGGGAAAAATTACACTTCAAAAATAATTGGATTTACAATTAATTTAAAAAAGTGGCGGAAACCTAGAGTTTCCTAAATTATTCGCTAGTGAAAGGTTGAATCAAATAAGTGGCGAAAACCAAGAGAACAATAACTTTATAAACACTTTTTCTAATAAACATATAAGTTAAATGGCTAAGCCGTTCTAATTCCGAGAGGAATGCTTAAAATGAATCCAGTATATGAACTTAATGCTCAAGAATATAATTTAAAATTAGCTGAAGCTCTTAAACAAATCCCAGAAATTAAAGAGCCAGAATGGGCTAAATATGTTAAATCTGGAGCAGCAAAAGAAAGGCCAATTGATGACCCTGATTTTTGGTATAAAAGAACTGCAAGTATTTTAAGACAAATTTACAAAAAAGGAATAGTCGGAGTAAACAGACTTAGAACAAAATATGGAAGTAAAAAAAACAGAGGATATGCTCCTGAGAGATTTAAAAGAGCCAGTGGAAAGATAATTAGAACAATTCTCCAGCAATGTGATAAATCTGGATTGACAGAAATTGCTGAAGACATTAAAAATGTTAAGAGCAAAAAACCTGGAAGACAATTAACTCAAAAAGGAAAAGAATTAATGGAGGGAATTAAATAAAAAAATCATCATGGGCATTAAAAATCAAAAGAAAAAAATAAAATTAGCAAAAAAAGCAAGGCAAACAAAATGGGCACCTGTTTGGGCTGTTTTAAAAAAATTTGGAATGGGAAAAAGAGTTCATCCATCTGTTATGACAAAACATAGAAGAAACTGGAGAAGAACTAAACTTCATATTAAACCAAGAAAAATAAGAAAATCTCATTTTGGATAAATAAAAATGGCAAAAAAAACTGAGACAAAAATTGAAAAAATTGAAAAAGAATATATTATCCCTCTTAGAGAAAAAATAAGAGTTGTTCCAAGATATAAAAAAACAAACAAAGCTGTTAAAACAATAAAAGAATTCTTAGCAAGGCATATGAAAGTAAGAGACAGAGATTTAAATAAAATAAAATTAGATTCTTATTTAAATGAATTTTTATGGAGTAGAGGAATTAAAAATCCTCCTCATAAAATTAAAGTAAAGGCTATAAAAGAAGGAGAAAATATAAGAGTCGAGCTTAGTGAAATGCCTAAAAAACTTATGTTAAAGAAAACAAGAGAGGAAAAAATTGAAAAGATAGGAGAAGAGATTGCAAAAAAGAAAAAAGAATCTGAGAAAAAAGCTGAAGAAAAAGAAAAAAAAGAAGAATCAGATATTAAAGAAGAGGAAGAAAAAAAGGCAGCAGTAGTTGAAGCAGGTAAAAAAATAGAAAAAGCAGCTGCAAGAAAAATAAAGCATACTTCTAAAAAACAAGAAAAATCTCCTGTTGTTCAAAGAAAAGCTTTAGCAAGATAATTATTTTCTTTCAAACCTATTCATATCTCTTTTGCATCTTGCAGAGATAGTTTTTTTCCATGCTTTGTCTAAATTAATATTATGAGAATTTGCCAAGCAAACTAATGCAAACATTATATCACAAATTTCCTCGCTGATTTCTTTTGTTTTATCTGAATTTTTTTTTACTCTTCCGCCATACAGATTATTAAGATTGCGAGCAAGTTCTCCAGTTTCTTCTGTTAATTGAGCCATAATAGAAAGAGGAGGCCAGTAAGCAGGAGTAAATTGGTTTACCCAATTATCTACTTCAATTTGCATTTCTCTTAATGAAATAAAATCTGACATATTTCTAAAATAAAATTTAAATATTTAAATTTATATGTAATTTTTTAAGCATATTAAAAGATTCATTAACAATAAGTTTAAAATATGATTCAATTATAATTGAAAATGGAATTAGATATTAAAAAAATAAAACAAAAAAAAAGCATTCAGGAACTTTTAGAGTTTGGGATTATAAATATTGACAAACCCTCTGGACCTACAAGCTTTGATATATCTGATTTTGTAAGAAAAACATTAGGCTTAAGAAAAACAAGTCATTTTGGAACTTTAGACCCAAAAGTTACAGGAGTTCTGCCTATAGCATTAAATAGAGCATGTAAATTAACTGGTTTTTTTCTTGGAGAAGATAAAGAGTATGTAGGAATCATGAGAATTCACAAAGATGCTTCCTTAAAAGAAATTCAAAAAGTTATTAATGAAAAATTCATTGGAAAAATAATTCAACTCCCTCCTGTAAAATCAAGAGTTAAAAGACAAAAAAGAGAAAGAGAAATTAAAAAATTTGAATTGCTTGAAAAAAAAGACAAAGATGTTTTATTTAAAGCAGAAGTTCAAGGAGGAACATATATTAGAAAATTAATTTCAGATTTAGGAGATGAAATGAAAATAGGAATGCATATGCTTGAATTAAGAAGAATCAGGGCTGGAATTTTTAAAGAAGATGATAATGAATATCCTTGTGTAAATTTATATGATTTTGAAAAAGCTGTTGAAGAATTTAAAAAAGGACATGAAGAAGAATTAAGAAAAATAATAATTCCTGGCGAAATTGTTTCAAAAGTTTATCCTCTTGTTTGGATAAAAAAAGAATATGTAGAAAAGATTCTTCATGGAACACCAATTTTTCATAATGAATTAATTAAAGAAAAAAATTTTGAAACAGGAAAAATTATTTCTTGCTTTTCAGAGGATGAAAAGTTTATTGGAATGTTTAAAGTAATTAATGCTCAAAAAGTTTTTGCAAAACCAGAATTTGTTTTACAACCTGTTGATAGAGTATAATAATTCTTTTAAAGAAAAAGAGTATTTTTAAGATATGGAAAAAGGAAAAAGAGAATTTTTAAAAAAAATTCTTTCAAGGAGGGGAAAAGATTCAACTCAAATTTATTCAGAAGAAAGCATATTTGCAGGCACTCAATCAGGCCCAAGTTATAGAGGAGTAGGAATTTTTGATGGATTTGAAGATTTTTTATTAAATTTAGAAAAAAAAGGAATAGAAATAAGAGAAAAAGGAAAAATTATTAGTATAAGAGATTTTTATGGGGATTATACTAAAATTGGACTTCCTTTAGATTCCTCTTCTCATTTAGAAGAATCTTTAAAGTATTCATCTTTAGAGGAAGTTTATTTATTTACCGGCTCTGGAAGGATAAGTATTGAATCAAAAGCAGGAAGTTCTGGAAGCATGCTTGCTGCAAGTCCAGTGGATATTTATTTAGTATGCACTGCTGATTATTTGATTCCAACAGGAAATCTTGAAAAGGCTGCAAAAGAAATAAGAGAAATTTTTAATAGCTTTAGAGATGCTTATAAACCTCATTCAGACAAATATCTCCCAGAAGGCATCCTAAAAATAAGAAAATTTATGGAAGAGATAAAAAAAGAAAACTAGAAAGACTTCTAAAAAAAGAAAAAAATAAATCACAACTTTTAATTACTTAAATTATTTCTTTTATAAAATGAGAGAATT
>CAZBJC010000013.1:0-8740 GCA_964492145.1 Candidatus Woesearchaeota archaeon | reverse complement strand
AAAGAAACTGAAAAATATATTCAATTATATATGATTATTCCTGAAGAAAAATATATTGAAAAACTAAAAAATGGGGGAAGATTAATTAATGAGATAAAAACAGAGATTGTTAAAGAGATTGAAAAAACAAAACAAAAAATCTGGCTGCAAATAAAAAGTCCAGTGGATATTTGGGAGAACTGCCTTGACAGCAAATTTGAATTAACCTCTGCTATTTCTATGTCTCTTCCTTTGTATGATAAAGGTTTCTTAGGAGTTTTAAGACTTGCAGAAATTCATAAAAATCTTGTGTTGAGAAAATTTGAAAGATATGTTGTAAGTTATGTTCTTGCAGGAAGCCTAATAAGGGGGGATGCAACACCAACTTCTGATGCAGATGTTTTTATTATTATTAATGACACTGATGTTAAAAAAATGCCAAGACTTGAATTAAAAGAAAGATTAAGAGGAATTATTTATCAATATGTTGCAGAAGCAGCGGCTTTAGCAGGAGTCAAAAATACTTTACATATTCAAACATATCTTTTAACTGATTTTTGGGAAGCTGTGAAAGATGCTCATCCTGTTATGTTTACTTTTATTAGAGATGGGATTCCTATTTATGACAGAGGGACTTTTATGCCTTGGAAATCTTTGTTAAAAATGGGAAAACTTAAACCCTCTCCAGAATCAATTGATTTATTTATGAAGACAGCAGATAAAACAAAAGAGATTATTGAAAGAAGATTAATTGATGCTATGATAGATGTTTATTATGGGGTCTTAAATCCAAGTCAAGCATTAATCATGCTTTATGGAAGTTCGCCTCCTGTTCCAAAAGAAACTTATCAAAAAATGGAAGAGATTTTTGTAAAAAAAGAAAAGATGCTAAAAAAATCAGATATTAAAATTGTTGAAAAGGCTATTAAAATGTTTAAAAATTATGAGCATGACCCAAAATACAAAGTTTCTGGTAAAGAAATTGATGAGCTTGTAAAAGAGTCAGATATTTATCTGAAAAAATTAAAAGAATTAAGAAAAATGATTGAAAAAAATACTCAAGAAAAGACTATTGAACAGATTTATGAAAATGTTTTTGAATTGCTAAAAAACATTGTAGGAAAGATGTCTCAAGAAAAAACTCTTGAAGAATTTGAAAAAAATTTTGTTAAAAAAGGAAAATTTACTCCTCAGCATTTAAAGATTATAAAAGAAATTGTTGATGCAAGAAAACAAACAAAAAAAGGAAAAGCAAATATGAAAATAGTTGACGATGCTAGAAAAAATTCTGTAATCTTAATAAATGATTTAATAGAGTATATTCAAAGATGTGATTTAGTTTCACTTGAAAAAGGAAGAATGAAAATAAAATACAAAGAAGGAATTGGAGAATTATTAAGTGCAGACAATAAAACATTCTTTTTTACAGGAAATTCTGTTAAAAAAATAACAAATAAACTTGAAGATTCTACAATGAATGAGGTTTCAGATGCTCTTAATAATCAAAAAAAATTAGGAAATATTCAAATTAATCCAGAAACTTTTAAAGTTCTAAAGAAAGAGATTGGAGATTTTGAGATAGTTCTTTAAATAAAAAATTCTTATTTTCATTTAATTTTTAAACTCTTTTTCTTTTATTTTATCATGAAATATTTTTTTATTTTAGGAAGAAATCCTGAATTATCAAAGCAAGAAATTTTAAGTTATCTTAAGAGAACAGAAAATAAAGCAAAAAATTATACTCAAAAAAACAACTCGATTTTAATTGATGTTAAAAATAAAATTGAAGACAATGCAATAGATAAATTAGGAGGAATAATTTCTATTGGGAAAGTTCTTACTGATAATGAAAACAAAAAGCTATATTCTGGGAATAAAAATAAAATAAATTACATTATATGGAATTTTTCTAATAAAATAGACGAATTTAGAAAAATGTTAAAAGATTATTTTAAGAAAGAAAAAATAAAAGCTACAGAAAAAAAATTAAGCAGAATAATTGAAATGCAAAGTGGAGAAAAGTCTTCAACATTTTCTTCTAAAAAAATTGATGAACAATATTTTATATTTGAGAATTATTTTGGGAAGATTATCCAGACATGCGATTACAAAAAAATTGAGAAAAGAGACATGGAAAAACCGATTAGAAGAAGTGAATTGTCTATCTCACCACGACTTGCAAAAATAATGATAAATCTTTCAGAGATTAAAAAAGGAAAATTAATAGATGCGTTTTGTGGCATTGGAGTGATTTTGCAAGAAGCTTTGCTACAAGGAATTTCTGTTATTGGGGTTGATAAAGATAAAAAAGCTCTTGAAGATGCTAAAAAAAATTTAGAATGGTTTGGATTTTCAAAAGAGAATTACAAATTAATCAAGGCTGATTCAAGAAAAGTAAAAATTCATGAAGCAGAAGTTTTTGTCACAGAACCAGATTTAGGAGAAATTTTAAAGAAAATCCCAACTGAAAAAAAAGCTCAAGAAATTTTAAAAAAATTTGAAAATTTAATAATCCCTGTTATAAATAATTTAAAAAATAAAATTAAAGGAAGACTTGTTTTAACTACACCGTTTATTAAAACAATGCATAAAAGAATTTCTTGCAATGCAGATTATATTGCAAAAAAAACTAATTTAAGTATTATCTTAAAAATTCCAGAATTTAGAAAAAATCAAATTATTGGGAGAGAGATTATTGTTTTGGAAGACAAATCTTATAAATAAAAATGAATATAAAGATTAAAAGATGACAGAGCAATTTAACAATAAAAATATTTTTGAATATAACTTCTTAAAAAAAATAAGTTTTATTACTTTTGCTGTCTTAGGTATCTTGCTCTTTATAGGAATAATTCTTTATTATTATTTCGCACTAAGTAAAATAGATAATTTTTTTATTAATTCAATCAATTTCATAATAAACAATATTAAAACTCAGATTACTCAATTAACTGCTCTTGGAGCTTTTTATACAACTTTGTTTGGAGGATTGTTTTTTATTCCTTTGCCAACAGAGATATTATTTTTTGCTTTTTTGAAAAAAGGAGTTATGCCTTTTGCTCTTGTATTAATCTATGTTCTTGGGTTTACAATTTCATTTACTTTTAATTATTTAGTTGGAACAAAACTTTCAAATATCTCAAAAAAGATAATTCGCCCAAAAAAATTCTATAAAATTAAAGTTGCAGTCAATAAGTATGGAATGGCTACTGTTTTTGCATTTAATGTCCTTCCTCTTCCTGCCCAGCCTTTATCTGCTGTGCTAGGAGTTTTTAAATATAATAAAACTAAATTTTATATTGCATTTATTTTAGGACAATTAATTAAGTTTAGTATAATTGCATTGGCATATTTTTATATACTCTAAAGTTTTTAAAATTAAAATGTTTAATAAAAAAATTGAGGTAATTTCCACTAAAACTAAAAAAATAGAAGAGGGGGAAAGAATTAGCTTCTATATTGGAAAAGCAGTTTATTCAAAAACAGGAGAATTGCTTGGAAAAGTCTATGATGTTATTTTAGAAAATGATTGTGTTGTAGGAATTTTAATTAAGAGTAATAAAAAAATATTTATAGGAAAAGAGTTTTTTAATGGAAATGTTAAAGATGTTATTGTTCTTAAAATAGAACCTTTTACAAGTTTAATAGGCAAACAGATTTTTGACTCAACTGGAAAAAGAATCGGGAGAGTTGTTAATGTTGAAAGAAAAACAACATCAAATAATTATGAAAACCTGATTGTTAAAAAATCTATTTATAGGCGTTCTTTTAAAATTCCAAAAAAAGAAATTGCAATTGCAAAGGAGAATATTATATTAAAAAGAGAATATGAATAAAAAAATAATAACTTGTGATGAAATCTTAGGAAAAGAAGCAATTGACCCAAATGGTTCTGTTTTAGGAGTTGTTACAAAAGTTCATATTGATAGAAAAAACAAAAAGATTGTTGGAATTACAATTGATATGGGAATTTTAAAGCCAGATTTATATGTTGGTGTAGACCATATAAAGAATTTCGGAAGTGATGCAGTATTATTAAAAAAAGTTCCAATTCATAAATATAAAGGATTTAAAGTTCTGACAGCTGAAGGAAAGGTTTTAGGAAAAGTAATTGAGATGGTTGTTGATGACACTCATATTAAAGAGTTTATAATTAAAAATAAGGAATTCTTAGAACCTGTTAAAATAAGATATAAAGATATTAAAGACATAGGCGAAAGTATAATTCTTAAGAAAAATTATAAAGAAAAAAAGGCAAAAAAATCTTAAAATTTATTTCAGAAACTTTATAAACTAATTTTATTGATAATTATTATGGTTATTGGAAAAGTTATACAATTCAGAAGAGGAAGAAAAACAATTCATAAAAGGCATTTTCTTATAGAGATAGAAGCATGCAAAAATAGAGAAGATGCTGAGAAATTTATAGGCAAAGAAGTTGAATGGAAGTCTCCTTCTGGAAAAATAATTAAAGGCAAGATTTCATCTGCTCATGGAAATAAAGGAGTTGTAAGAGCTATTTTTGAAAAAGGACTTCCTGGTCAAGCTGTTACAACAGAAGTAGAAATAAAATAAAATGGCATCTGCTAGAAAAGCTTCAGCATATTCAAAAAGAAAAGTAACACCCTATACAAGAATTAGTAAAAGGCGACATAGGTCTTATATAAAAACTGTTCCTCCTCAGAAAATTGTCAAATTTAAAATGGGTAATGGAAAAAATCTTCATTATCAGCTCATTGTTATAACAACAGAAAAAGTTCAAATTAGAGATTCTGCTTTGGAAGCATGCAGACA
This sequence comes from Candidatus Woesearchaeota archaeon, assembly GCA_964492145.1. Classification (GTDB taxonomy): domain Archaea; phylum Nanobdellota; class Nanobdellia; order Pacearchaeales; family GW2011-AR1; genus WJLC01. The sequence continues at coordinate 3,967 of CAZBJC010000013.1, read as the reverse complement.
ATATTTAAATAAAAAAATGGAGAAAGAACTTGCTGGGCAATATATTTTTCAGGTTGTTCCTTTTCCTCATCATATTCAAAGAGAGAATAAAATGCTTACAGGTGCAGGAGCTGATAGAATGCAGACAGGAATGCAATTAGCATTTGGAAAATCAGTAGGCAAATCTGCAATTTTAAAAAAGAATTCAGAGATTTTTAAAATAAGCTTAGCAACACCAAAAGCAGTTCAATTTGCAAGAAAGATTATCAAACAGGTTAAATCAAAACTTCCTTCTAAAACAAAAGTTGTTTACAAAGAAATATAATTGTTACTTCTCATAAATAGTTACAAATAGAAAGATTTATAAAGTTAAAAGGGCATATATTTTTAATAAAATGACAGAACAAAACGAAAAAAAACAAAAAAGAGAAATTGCTTTAATTAGTCTTACTGACCCATATTATCAAATGTTAGGAGCAGTTCATTATGCTAAAGAATTAGGCAGTGAATATGGAAATATTTTAGAAAACCTTAATCAAGAGGCTATTAATAATTATCCAAGTAAAGAAGCATATAAAGAATTATTTGCAAGCAGGCTTTTGTCAGGAGAGGCAATTACTGATACTTCTTTGCAAAAAGATGCATTTTCAATACTAAGAGGCTCTTTTTGGGATATTTTAGTTGAAGATGCTCATAAATTACTTGGTTTAGAAAAACCTCTTAAAGAAGAATATTCAAAAAAATATGTTAATGAATTAAATGACAAAGAAAAAGCTATTTTAGTCCAGGCATATTTTTCAAATACAGCAGATTCTCTTGCTCAAAAGAGCATTGCTGGAAGAGGAAATGAAAGAAAAAATAAATTAGAAGACATACTTTGCGAAAGAGGTGAGAATGAAAGTAATCTTAAAAGAGCTGCTTGATTAACTAACAATACTTTTAACTAACTTTACCATTATATCTAAAAATTCCTGAGTTCTTGACTGCCAATCATCAATTTCGACTCCTTTAAGCTCTTTTATTTCTCCATGAACTACTTTTTTATGAAGCATAAGCAAATCCCTATACCATGCAATATATTTTTTATTTAACATTCCTTTAGAATAAAAAGTTTCTTCTAATTCTCTTGGAATATGTTCTGGACTCGGAGGTGAAACATTTGCTGCCATTAAAGCTGCCTGTGCTGAATCAACCATGCACCAATATAAACCCTCAATAGAGTTTAATTCTGCAGCATTGCTTCTCTGCAGATGAAGAGGAGCTCTTTGAAGCGTTGTATAAACTGATTCAGGAGTGGGTTTTATCTTTCCATTAATTAATAAAAATTTTAAGGGTTCAAAAAAACCAGCTAAATCAACTAAAGCCTCTCCATATCTTAAAACATTAATCACAACAGGGTCGCCTCTTAATAAATCCTGCCACCATGTGCTTAATTTTATTGTATTAATATGGAGTCCTTTTTGGTAAGGGTTAGCTCTTAGAATTTTATTAAGCTCTTCTCTATACCATGCAATTAATTCCTGGTCCCAGTTTATTGAAACATCATCTATCACAATTACAATATCAATATCAGAGCCTGGAACATTTGTTTGTTTTGCAGTTGAACCAAAAAGAACAATTGATTTTATTGATTTTTCAAATTTTTTATAAACTTTAAGTGCAAAATCCATTGCAATATCATGCTCATTTTTAATTTTTAAAGTAGGAATGTCTTTCTCAGTAATTATTTTTGATTTCTTTTTTTTAGAAATCTTTTTCTTAGAATTTTTCTTTTTTGACACCATCTTTTCTTTAATTATTAGTTAAGTTTAGTTTTTAAATTTAATTAATTTATTGACTCTTAGTGATTACTCCATAGGTTTTCCACTCATCCTGCTTCCTTTTGCTCCTGGGCGCTCTCCTCCAAGTTCTGCAGGAAGCTGAGAAAAACCTGCTCCAAAAGTTTCATAATTTATTTGAGGAAGCATATTTCCAAACCCCCCTGAATATCCTTGGTATAATCCTACTGTTTGATTCCAATATGGAGCTTCGCCTTCTGCAAAGATTGGAGAGCCCATTGCTTGCAAAGTGTATGGGAGTGGAGATGCTCCAAAATGCTGGACAAAACCCCCTGCTTCAACTATTTTTTTACCTTTATATCCTTCTTTTTCAAGCCTTTCTAAAATTTCTTTAAAAGGAACATTGCCCATTCCAGGGGGGAGATGAGAATCTGAATAACCAAAATTGTCTGTTAAATGAACATGTTTAACGTATTTTGCTATTTCATTTACTTCTTTTAGTATGTCTTTGTTTGTAAATCCTTTTTTCTTTGCTATATTAATATGCCCTACATCAAGAGTTATTCCAATTAATTTATTTGCCTGAGATTCTGCAACTGATTTTGAGTATCCTTCTTTTATTGCTCTTTCTACAAATTTTTTTCTTGTTTCTTCAATTAAATTTTTAAGCTCTTTTCCATAAGAAAAAGCCATTCCAGGGAAAAGATTTTCAATATCTACTAATGGTGCTTTATCTTTATATTTTTTAAATCCGTGAAAAGCAACATTTGCAAAAGTTGTTGCAGATTTTTCTAAAGCGAATTCTTCTACAGGCTTATAAATTTGAGGGGTAATTTCTTCAAGAGTGGATGCTAATTTTTGCATCGCATTTGAACGATTAGTTAATTGTTCAAAGATTGATTTCCCTTTTGATAAATCTTTTTTATATTCTTCTGCTGCTTTTTTTAATAATTCTCTGTCTCTTTCAGTCCCAAATTTATATGCTTTGTTAAACATTGAACTTAAATTTTGCCCGGCATCTGTAAGAAACTGATTTGCAGAAATGAATCTTGAATAAGCGCTTTTTTGTTCAGGTTTTAATAAATCAAAACTAATTTTTTTTGTTATTAAACCATTTAATATCTCTGGATGAAGCCTGCTGAGACTTTCTTTAATTCTTGCATCAGCATCTTCTTTATGATGCATTAACTGAGACAAAGAATTACTCCACTCTGTTGAATTCAATTGCTCTAATTCTTCTTTTGGAGATAAAACAGTTCCTTCTTCCCAATTTTTTGTGGAAAGATAGAATTTTTTTTCTTCTCTTAAAGTAGTAGTTATTTTTCCTGTTTCACTATTCACAACATAAATAGCAGTTTCTTTTTTTCCCTCAGGAGTTTTTTCATATTCTGCTCCAGGAATTTTTCCAGCTCCATGGATTGTTATTGACATTTGCCCTTTTTCATTTAATGGCGCTGTTCTATCTATTACATTTTTAAGCTGGTTTTCTGCAAGCTGTCTTTCTGATTCACTCCATCCTTGGTCAGTAATCCCAGAGGCTTCTATTATTGGTGCATGAACAGAGACTTCTGCGCCAGCAAGTTTAGCCATTCTATTAATTTCTTTAAAATGCTGTTTAGGAATCTGGTCAAAGACTTCAGGACTTAATGCACCTACTTCAATAGGAATAATTCCTTGATTAAGAAGCATATTTACTTGTTGAATTTGATTTGCAGTATCTGGTTTTGTTGGGGCTCCAAGTTCTCTTGCTGCAACATGATAACCTGTAAAAATATCTCCATAATTAGGTTCTAAAGCAGAGTAACCTCCTTGGTAAATATTATTTATTGTGTAATCCCCTTTTTCTGCCATATTTTTAATAGTAAAAAGTTATTTATATACCTTATCTTTAGTAATAAAAAAGAGGATGAAATGAAAAAAAATTACATTTATTTATTCAGGCATGGGCAAACATATTATAATAAAAATGGCTGGTTTACTGGATGGAAAAATTCTCGACTAACTCCTCTTGGAATTAAGCAAGCCAAGATAATTGCAAAAAAATTAAAAAATAAAAAATTTCAAGTTGCAATAAAAACTTCTCTTTTGCGTTCAGGAGAGACATTAAAATATATTTTAAAATATCATCCAGAATGTAAAAAAATTTTAATTGACGACAGAATGATTGAAAGAAGCTATGGAGATTTAGAAGGGCAATCTCATAAATCTTT
>CAZBJC010000012.1:5405-9362 GCA_964492145.1 Candidatus Woesearchaeota archaeon | reverse complement strand
GAAAGAATTAAAGGAAAAGAAGGAAGAATTAGAAAAAATTTAGCAGGAAAAAGAGTAAATTATTCTGGAAGAACAGTTATTTCTCCAGACCCTTCTATAAATATTAATGAAGTTGGAATTCCTCTTGAGATTGCAACAGTTGTTACAGTTTCAGAAACTGTTAATGATTTAAATATAGAGAAATTAAAAAAATTAATTCAAAAAGGAAGCGAGTATCCTGGAGCAAATTATATAATCAGACCTGATGGTAAAAGAAAAAAAATTACTGATGACCTTAAAGAAGAAATTATAAATGAACTTGAACCAGGATATAAAGTTGAAAGACATCTCCAAGAAGGAGACATTGTTTTATTCAACAGGCATCCTAGCCTTCATAGAGGAAGCTTAATGGCTCATTTTGTTAAAATTCTTCCTGGAAGAACTTTTAGAATGCATCCTGCTGCAGCTGCTCCATATAATGCTGATTATGATGGAGATGAGATGAATATTCATTCTCCACAAAATGAAGAAGCAAGAGCAGAGGCGAAAATACTTCTTGATGTTAAAAGGAATTTAATCTCTCCAAAAAATAATACTAATTTAATTGGATGCATTGGAGATGCTATAACTGGGAATTATTTGCTTGGATTAGGTGAATTCTCAAAAGATTATGCAAATCAATTGCTGTATAAATCCGGAATTAATGGCATAATTAAAGAAAAAACAGTTTCTGGAAAAGAAATATTTTCAAAAATTCTTCCTAAAATTAGTTTTTCTAATGATTCTTTTAAAATTAAAGACGGCCAGTTTATTAATGGAGTAATTGATAACAGCACATTTGGAGATGAAGATGGAGAATTAGTAAAAGTTATTGATAAAGAATTAGGAAGAAGCAAGGCTTTTGAGGCAATTAAAAAATCATTTTTACTTGGGATTAAGTATCTAAGTGACAGGGGAATTACAATTTCTGTAGAAGATTTGGACTTGAATGAAGATGTAATAAAATTAGGAGACGAGATTATTAAAAAAGCCGAGGATAAAACAAAAGAGTTGATTGATGCTTATAATAATGGCACACTTGAAATTATCCCAGGAAAAACAAAAGAAGAATCAAGGGAAATTAAAATTTTGCAGGTGCTAAATGATGTTAGAACAAAAATTGGTGCAATAGTAAAAAAAGAATTTCCAAAAACAAATCCAGTTAATCATATGATTATGTCAGGAGGCGGAGGAAACATTTTAAATATCACTCAAATGGCATCTTGTGTAGGGCAACAGGCTTTTATGGGAGGAAGAGTTGATATAGGGTATAATAATAGAACCTTGTCATTTTTTGAAAGAGGAGACCTTTCACCTAAAGCAAGAGGTTTTATTAAAAATCCTTTTATTAAAGGACTAAGACCTGACGAGTTTTTTTTCCAAGCTATTACTGGACGAGACTCTCTTATGGACACTGCATTAAGAACTCCTAAATCAGGTTATTTGTACAGAAGACTTGCTAATGCTCTTCAGGATATTAGAAATGAATATGATGGAACAGTCAGAGACAGCAATAATAATATTATTCAGTTTAAATATGGAGATGATGGAAAAGACATAACAAAGCTTCATACTAATGGCAAGATGGATGCAGGAGAATCAGTAGGGATTATTACAGCTCAGTCTTTTGGTGAAAGTTCAACTCAGATGGTTCTTAATACTTTTCATATGGCAGGGGTTTCAGAAATGCAAGTTACTATGGGTCTTCCAAGACTTATAGAAATCTTTGATGCAAGAAAAAAACCTTCTTCACCAAAAATGGAGATCTACTTGAATAATGAATATAATGATGAAAAAAATGCAAAAATATTTGCTGAAAAAATAAAAGAAGTTACTCTAAGAGAAATAGCATCTGAGATTAATTTGAATTTTAGTGATAAAAAGATAGAGATTAATATAGACCAAAAAGCATTAAAACAAACACATACTTCTCTAAAAAAAATTGTAGAAAGACTTAATGAATTAGGTTTTAAAGTAAAAGAAAAAAATTCAGCGATAATTATTAATGCTTCTGAATTTAATTTTAGACAAATTTACAAATTAAAAGAAAAACTAAAAAAAACAATAATCTCTGGAGTTAAAGGAGTAAAGCAGATTTTAGTTGTTAAAAAAGCAAGAGATTTTATAATTATGACACTTGGAACAAATCTTAAAGAATTATTAGGAATGAAAGAAGTTAATAAAGACAAAATAATTTCAAATGATTTTTATGAAGTAGCAGAAGTATTTGGAATTGAAGCTGCAAGGCAATTAATTATTAATGAAATCTCTGAAACTCTTTCAACTCAAGGATTAAATATTAATATAAGGCACTTAAAATTAATTGCTGATGCAATGACTAATTCTGGAATTGTGAAAGGAGTTACAAGAATGGGAATCATAGCTCAAAAATCTTCTATTTTAGCAAGGGCTACTTTTGAGACACCAGTTAAACAGTTTGTAAATGCAACAGTAAAAGGAAAAAAAGACAAATTAGCGAGTGTTATAGAGAATATAATTCTTAATCAGCCAATTCCAGTTGGAACAGGACTTCCAGGATTGTTAGTTAAGATTATTGGACCATTGCTTAAAAAAGAATCTGAAAAGAAAACAGCAAAAAAAGAGGTTGTTGAAGAAACTAATAAATAATTATTCTTAAAAAGCGCTTATACAAAAACTTTATATAAAAAATAAGCTTTTAAATTATATGAGAATTATATCTTTAATTGCTATAATTGTAGTAATTGCAGTAGTTTTAGCAATTGGGTCTAAAGTTGTTTTAACAGGGAATATTATAAGCAAGGGAGAGATTAATAATATTTCTGATTCAAATCAATTTAATTCTTTAAAAGAAAATTCTGATAATCAAAGCAGTAATGTAAATACTCCTGCTATTACTAATGTTACTAACATAACAAATACAACTGAATCTTCTTCTGGAGGGGGCTCAGGAGGAGGTGGAGGAAGTTCTGAAGAGGGAAGTGATTCTGGTTCTGATTTCTCTGATACAACTTCTCCTGTAATAACTCTTAAAGGTGATAATCCTCAATATGTAGAGATTAATACTGAGTATAATGAGTCTAGTGCAAATGTTACAGACAACTCAGGAGAAAACTTAAGCGTCATAATTAATAGTTCTTCGGTTAATGTGAGTATTTTAGGAAGTTATAATGTAAGTTATTATGCAGAAGATTCTTCAGGAAATAATATAACTGCCATTAGAAAAGTTATTGTTCAAGATACAAATTCAGATTTATGTTCAACAGATAATGATTGTAATGATAATAATTCTTTAACAGTTGATTCCTGTAAATTAAGTATTTATGATGAAACAAAGACAAGAAAAGAATGCACAAATATTATTCCAAATCTTTATGGAAAAGTTTATGATACTAACAATGGAAATGCAATTCAAGGGGTAAATATCTCTATTTATAATAATGAAACCTATGATGCATATAATGATTCTGGAAATTATTCTGAGCTTATCCCAAAAGAAAATCCAGATGTTGTGACTGATGAAAATGGAACATATGCGACCTTTGTTGACCCTGATGAATCTTATAATCTTGTTTTTCAGCATAGTGATGAAAAAGAATTTAATATTAATATGAAAAAAAGAGATATGTCAAATAAAACAATAATTCTTCCAAAAGACGGATATATTAAAGTTTATTTTGAAAAAGCTTCTGCTGTTTTAAAATCTGATTTATATATTGATTTTGTTGACGATGGTTCATCTCAACTTTTAATTCAAAAAAGCAATGTTGGACAGACAGTTTATCTTAATGATACTGTTTATAAAAAAGGAGAAGAAATAAAATTCCACATAAGAGTAAATGGAAGTGTTTGGAGCAGATTAAGAAATCATGGAGATAGTTATTATAATCATTCTTCAGACAGCAAATATTGTCAAGTTGAAAGATTGGATTTAGATACATGGAGACTGCATTTTGAAGA
>CAZBJC010000012.1:0-5305 GCA_964492145.1 Candidatus Woesearchaeota archaeon | reverse complement strand
AATATTGTCAAGTTGAAAGATTGGATTTAGATACATGGAGACTGCATTTTGAAGACTTACCTGCATGGTGGCCTCCTGATTGGGATTTTAACGACGCTGTTGTCTTAATAGATATTGTAAATCAAAATGGAAATAATTCAAATCAAAGTATTAATGACACTGATTGTGATAATGATGGAATAGTTAATTGGCTGGATAACAATGATTCTGATTGTGATTTTGGAGAAGAAGACAGTGAGATAAATGAAGAAGACAATCATGATAATTTTAATGTAGAAGGACATATTTTATTTCACGGAAAATACGGAAAAGGAAACAAATATGTTTGCGGAGATAAATTAAAATTCATGATGTTTGGAATAAATAACAGAACTGAAGATGAAAATATAACTTTTTTAATAGAAGATCATTCAGATAAAAAAGGCGTCCAAGGCGATTGGGTTTATAATGGAAGCATTTCAAATGAAAATGAAACCTTACTTGTTCCTAATAATGGAACAAAAGTTCATAAAATATTTGAGTTTGAGATTCCATGCAGTTTTAATGCAGGAAAACATGACATTCATATTATCTGGAAAGGAGAGAAACTTCATAAAATTGGGAATTTCTTTGTTGTAGAAGACACAACTCCTCCTTGGATAAATACTCAAAAAAATGCATCTGGATTCCCTAGGGAAAACATTAGTGTCTGGTATTCTGCTGGAGATCCTCCTGAAGAAGGAACTTTAAGAGAATTAGAGCTTTCTGTTGCAGAAGCAGCTAATGAAAGTTTAAGCATTAGTGTTGACACAGGAATAGAAGGAGCAGAAAAAATTACAGTTGAAGGGGGCTCAAAAATTATTAATTTGACGTATAATCAAAGCGGAGAGTATTTAGTTAATTTAACTGTTAAAGATAAAAGTGGAAAAAATGCATCAGTTACAATCCCTGTCACAGTTTTTATCACAGAAGAGGAAGCACAAGAAATTGCATATCCAATTTATGTTTCTTTTGGAGTTGCTCCTCTTGAATTTTATAATGATACAGATTTAAACATTGATAATGAAACAGTAAATGTTGACAGATGGAATGATCTTTATTTAGTAGGAGATGAGTATTTAACAGAAAATGATGATTTGGGAGAAGTAAATATTTCAGGACAAGAAGAAAATATAAAAGATTGTAGTGAGGCTAGATTGATAAAACCAATTTTTCCTTCAACTGCAATGGATTTTGAAACAACATTAATAAATTATCTCACTCATTTAAAGGATGATTGCAATAGAATCTAATTTCTAAAATGTAGAACTTCTTTTTTTTCAAAACATTTATATAGTTTAACCTGTTTATCTTGTTAAACTATGAAAAACAAATTAATTAAAGATGTGAACGAAGAAGTTTGGAGAAAATTCATTGCGTATTGTAAATTAAAAAATATTAAAGTAGGAGAAGAATTAAGTGAAATTCTTAAAGATTTTTTAAATAAAAAATTCAAGAAATTATTTAGAAATAAAAAATGATTCATCATAAAACAATTCACAAAATTGTAACTGTTATAATAATAGCAAGTGTTTTATTCTGCATCGGAGGATTAATGACTGGATGGGTTTCTAAAGATTATAAGATTTTAAGAGAAAATCCAAAAATTGAAACAGCAGTGATTGATGCTCTTCAAAAAAACCAAGAAGCAGATGTTATTATAATCCTAAAAAATCAAGAAACGAGAAGTATTCAAGAGAATGTTTTAGATTCTAATCCTGGATTTAAGCTTAAATACAAATATTCTATTATTAATGCTTTATCTGGAAAAGTTGATAAAAATACTTTAATGAATTTAGGAAACTCTCCAGATATTGAAAAAATCTACCTTAATAAAATTTTAAATGTTAGTCTTGATGAAAGTGTTTCATTAATAAAAGGGGAGATTGTTCAATCAGCAAAATTTAAAGGGATTAATTTAAAAGGGAAATATCAAAGCGTTTGTGTTTTAGATACAGGAGTAGATTATAATCATCCAGCTTTAAAAGGGAGAGTCATTTCTGGATATGATTTTGTTAATAATGATTCTGATGCAATGGATGACGGAATAGGAGACGCTGAAGCTCATGGAACACATGTTGCTGGAATAATTGCATCAAATGACACAACTTACACTGGTGTTGCTCCTGAAGCAAAAATAATTGCTGTGAAAGTTTGTGATTCTTCTGGAAATTGTGAAGTGAGCAATATTCTAAAAGGAATTGAATGGTGCGTTGAGAATGCATCTAAATTTAATATTTCTGTAATAAGTATGAGTTTTGGAGACAATGAGGAACACAATAAAACTCAATGTGAAGAAGAATCAAGTTTTTCTGAGTTTAATAATGCTGTAAATAATGCTACTTCAAAAAACATTTTTGTAGTTGCTTCTTCAGGAAATAATGGGCATAATAATGGAATTTCCTTCCCAGCATGTATTGAAAATATTACTTCTGTTAATGCAGTAGATAAACAAAAAAATATATGGGATAGAGGGAACACAGGAGAATTATTGGATTTATTAGCTCCAGGAGTAGATATTACTTCAACTGTTTTTTCAAATAATTTTGCTTCAAAAACAGGAACTTCTATGGCAACACCACATGTTGCAGGAGCTGCTTTATTAATGTATCAACATGCAAATCTTTCTGGAAGCACAATAACTCCAGAAGAAATTAAGAATAAATTAAAAGTAACAGGAACAAATATAACAGATTCAGATAATAATTTAAGTTTTCCTTTAATTAATATTGAAAAAGCAGTTTTATTTTCAGATTTAGAAATTGGAAATGAAATTAATCCTTATCCAAAAACAAATGCAAACATAACTTTTTATGGGAATTACACAAATAGAACAAATAATTTAGAAATTAGCAATGGAAATTGTTTTATTCAATTTAATGATTCAATTAATGGAAACATGATTTACAATTCCAGTTCAAAAAGATATGAGTACCTGAGAAATTTCACTTCAGCTGGGTTTTACAAATACAATATAACCTGTAATCATTCTGATTATGAAACATTAACAAAAGAAGACTTAATTGAAGTTGTTAAAGGAAGTGAAAACTGCACTTATCCAGGAAGTAACATTGACTGGAATTTAACTGGAGATGGATATTCAAGATGTGTTGGAGAAAATTTAATTATAAATCAAAGCAATATAAATATTAAAGATAATGCAACTTTTATTCTTAAAGATACAAATTTGACTTTAGTAGGGGCTTCAACCCATTATGTAATAAATGTCTCTAACAATGCAAATTTTAGTGTTTATAATTCAACAATAAAAGGGATAGATCAATCAACAAAAAGATTAGATGTAGATTTATACGGACAAGGGGATATTTATAATTCTACTTTTGAAAACTCAATTTTAACTATAAAAGGAAATAAAAGCCACATAATTAATTCAAGTTATTTTAAATACTATTTTTCATCAAAGGAAAGTTCTATTACAAATATAATTAATACAAATTTTGAAAGTTATGTTTTTTTCAGAGAAAATTCAAATAATAAAATTGAAGATTCAAATTTTAGCAATAGATTTTATGCTTATGACTCTGTTTATATTCAAATAAAAAATTCTAATTTTAATGGAGTAAATTATATTTTAGATAATTCAACAGTAAATTTCACACTTCCTCTTTCAAATTTAACAAATGAAATTAGATTTTATAATAATCCAAAACTTTATGGATTTGTAAATATGCCTTCTTCTGGACAGGTTGTGACAGGGAATCTAACAAGATATTTTCCTGTTTATGTGTATTACACTGGAACTTCAACTCCTTATGCAAACAAGCAAGTGAATATCACAGATAATAATTCAAATTTAATTTGGCAGGGAGTTACAAACAGCGACGGGTATGTTAATCCATATTTAATTTTTAACACTACAAATTATGGTGCTTATAATTTTACAATTTCTACAAATGAGTCAAAAGATATTTTCTTATTAACTGATACTCCTGTAAGCCTTGAAGCAGCAGGAACTCCTCCTGGAGGAGACAGTGAAAGTCCTGGAGGAGGTGGAGGAGGCAGCACATGCATAGAAAATTGGAGTTGCAGTAATTGGAGCATATGCATTAATAATCTTCAAAGCCGAACATGTAATGATTTGAATAATTGCGGGACAATAAAAAACAAACCTAATGAAACCCAAAATTGTAGTTCTTCTTATACATCAAATCATAAAAAGAAAACCAGAGAAATAGGGATTCATGGTGAAGAAAATTCAAATTTAAATTTTACAAAAACAAATAATAAAAAAGAGTGTTGTTTATTTAATATCTGTGGAGGAAAATTATTTGATATTTGCTGGTATATTTGGGTATTAATTGTTTTTATCTTAACTATTTTAATTATTGCTTTAAATCAAATAAAAATAAAGATAAAAAAAAGAAGAAAACAAAAAGAAATATTTGATTCTTTTAAGCCAATTGAACCTCCAGGAATTGAATGGACATTAAAAAGATTAAGATTATTAGACAAAGAATAAGTTTCTAAAAGACAAAAATTTATAAAAGAGTTATTTTTAAAGATTTAATGATGTTATTAGGTGGAACAATAGATATGCAAGATATGAGACATCTAAATTTATTTCAAAGAATTACAGGAGTTTCTACTAGATATGCAATAAAGTATAATGAAATGATTATTTTTTGTGTTCCAAAAAGATTGATGTCAAAAGCTCTTGGAGAAAAAGCAAAAAATATTAGAAAAATAAGTGAGATTTTAGGAAAGAGAATAAAAATTATTCCAATTCCTCAAGGAATCCGGCATATCAAGCAGTTTATAGAAGCAATTGTCAGCCCAGTTGTTTTTAAAGACTTGGAAGTTAAAGGCAATGAAGTTATTCTTACTGCTGGAAGCAGAAGTAAAGCTGCTTTACTTGGAAGAAATAAAAGAAGACTTCTTGAAATGCAAAAGATTATTAAAGATTTCTTTGGCAAAGAATTTAAAATAATATAAGGAGGTAAAAAATGAAAGGAAAAGTAAAATTCTTTAATGAAATGAAAGGTTTTGGCTTTATAATTGCTGATGATAAAAAAGAATATTTTGTGCATAGTAGTGGATTGGAAGAAGGCACAACATTAAATGAAAATGATTCAGTAATTTTTGACATAGAAGAAGGCGATAGAGGATTAAAAGCTGTAAATGTTAAAATAGAATCAAAAGATTAAATTTTCTTGCAAAAAATCAAAGATTATTAGCTACTCTTCTTAGAATATTTAAAGTTATAATCAGAGCAGGCAAAAAATCAAAGATTATTAGCTATAAACTTTGCAAAGCAAACTTTATAAAC
>CAZBJC010000011.1:0-10039 GCA_964492145.1 Candidatus Woesearchaeota archaeon | reverse complement strand
TTTTCTTTATGCCTTCAATGGCGAATCTTAAAAAATCTATAAACATGAGTATTATCTGCTTTTCTTTTTAATATACCACAAAATAATACCAACGACAATTATTAAAATAATGTATTTTGTGTAACTTTTTTTAATTAATCCATATTTAGAAAGCTCTTTTGAAGAATAAACATTAAAAGAAAGTAATCTCTCTTCTGAAAATTGATTTTCATTTGAATCTTGATATTCTAATTTTAGAGGAACTTCTATTTTTTCATCTTTTGGATTAAAAACATAAATTTCAAAATCCTCACTTTCAGTGTCATCAGAATCAACATCTCCAAAATAAACATAATCACTTGAAGATAAAAGCTGGTAATCATTACTTGGAAGAAGAGTTAATTGAAGAAATTTTACATCAGTTATGTCAACATTTGCAACTTCTATAGTAATTGTTCCTTTAGAATTTGGAGCAAGAAGAGTATTTTCTTTAATATAAACTCTTAAGTCTGGGGGAGTATAATCTTGAATGTCAATAAAAAATTCATCGTTTGTATAGGAATAAATTACATTTCCTTTTTTAATTTGTAATTCTATTTCATTATCACCTTCTGCTGCTAAATTATCAACTTTTAATTTATAATCAATTATAACTGCATCTGCACCTGTTTGTCCTGCTCTTAATTTTCCAATATGCTTTATTGGTTCTCCATCATATAATGTAAAGGGGTATTTTGGCAAGAGCTCTACTTCAAGGTCTTCTAAAGTTTCTGAGCCATCATTTTCAATTTTGAATCTTACTTCAACAATATCTCCTTGACTTACAGGATCTGGGTCTTGGTTTAATAAAGTTACAGTAATGTGTGGTGCTGATGAAACAGCAGAGATATTTATAGAAAAAGAAATTAACAAAACATACATTAAGAAAATCAAAGTTATTATTTTTTTCATTTTATCCTCTTTTTATTCTGTGATGGTTATCTTTTATAATCATACCATCCTTTAAATATATTGTCCTGTGGGCATATTTTATTAAATTAATATCGTGGGTTACTAAAATGATTGTTTTCTTTTTCTTTTCATGAAGTTTTTTTAATAGCTCCATGATTTGCCTTCCAGTTTTGCTGTCGAGATTTCCAGTTGGTTCATCTGCTAAAATAACTTCGGGGTCATTTGCCAAAGAACGGGCAACTGCAACTCTTTGCTGTTCTCCTCCTGAAAGTTCTGCAGGCTTATGATTCATTCTATTTTCAAGTCCTACAAGTTTCAAAAGTTCTTTGCCTCTGTTTTCTCTTTCATTAGAAGGAATATTTTGGAACATCATTGGCAAAGAAACATTTTGAGAAGCATTTAAAATAGGCATAAGATTAAATTGCTGAAAAACAAATCCAATTTTTTGTCCTCTGAGTTGAGCTAAAGCGCTTTCATTAAAATGAAAAATATCTTTGCCATTTAAAAAAATCTTTCCATGAGTTGGGGAATCTAATGCTCCAATCATATTCATAAGTGTGCTTTTTCCAGAGCCACTTTTTCCCAGAATAATTATAAAATCTTGAGGATAGACTTTGAGATTTATCCCTTTTAAAGCGTCTAAAGGAACTTTGCCAAGATGATATGTTTTTTTAATATTTTTTAATTCTATCAACGGCTCTTTTTTTATCATTTTATAAAAAAATCTTTATAGTTTATAACTTTTATCTTTTATTATTTAAAAAATAACACAAATCTTTAAAAAGAAAATTAATTTAAAAAGTCTGTAAAAAAGAAAAGGTGAAAAATGAGTAAAAAATGCATTTATTGCAAAGAAAAAATTGATGAAAATTCTGTAGTGGACTTTTGTGAAAGATGTGGCAAAAGTGTTTGGGGGGAGAAGATGTACAATGCAATTATTCAAAATATGGAAAAAGCAAGAGACAATGGAGATTTATGTCATTCTAGAACAATAGAGAAACCCCAAATTTCCGACGAAGTAATTGCTTAATTTTATTCTTTTTGCAAAAAGATAGATTTTTAAAGAGAATACTTTTGAATTATTTATGAGCAAAAAAAAGCCAGTAAGAACAAGGGGAAAATTACAGCTTAGCAGGTATTTTCAAGAACTGAAAAAAGGAGATTTTGTAGCTGTAAAAAGAGAAGTTTCTGTTGCCTCAAGTTTTCCAAAAAGACTTCAAGGAAGAACAGGGGTAGTAGAGGGAAAAAGAGGAAAAGTTTATGTTGTTAAAATTAAAGATCAAAATAAAGAAAAAGAATTCCTAATTGAGCCAATACATTTAAAAAAAATAAAAATAAATAAATAAAATGATATTAGACAGAAAAATTTTAAGCATGGCTGAAGCAGAAGAGTATATTGATAAAGAAAACGAAACTGATGTAAAAGGATTTATAAAGAAATTTATTAAAATAAAACCTGAAAAGGCAAAAGAATTAAGAAAAAAATTAAAAGAATTAGACTTAATGAAGCTTAAAAATGAACATATTTCTAAATTGATTGATTTGCTTCCAGAAAACAAAGAAGATTTAAATAAAATTGTTAATGATGTTGGATTAGATGAAGATGAAACTAAAAAAATACTTGATACAATTAAAGAATTTAAAAAAGAAAAATGGAAAAAGAAGAATATGCCATAATACTAGATTACTTGCCGAATGGTTACCCCTTAGAAGGAAAAATGATGCCCATAGCACAGGCAATAGGAGAAAAGAATTTAATTCTTTTAGAATTAGTACCTAGAAGAGGAGAAAGTTTAGAGATAGGCGAAAGAGTTTATGTTGGAGAAGGAAAAAGAGACAAAATATATTATATTCTTGGCAGACTTCACAGAGAAAAGCTTACTGAAACTGCAAAAAATCAATTGCAAGAATTTATAAAGAAAGTTGTTAAAGAAAGAGAAAAAGAATTTATTGATTTTTTTAATAAATCAGAAGCAATAAACAAGAGAGTCCATCAAATTGAATTGCTTCCAGGACTTGGGAAAAAACATATGAAAGAAATATTAGAAAAAAGAAAAGAAAAACCTTTTGAAAGTTTTGAAGATATGAAAGAAAGAATTCAAAATCTTCCTAACCCTGAAAAAGCTATTGAAAAAAGAATATTTCAAGAATTAACAGAACAAGAAAGATATAATTTATTCACACATTAAAATGGCAGAAGAAAAAACAGAGAAAAGAGAAGAAAGGGTTGTAAGAATTTTATCAAAAGACATAGAAGGAAATACAAGTGTTTATTCTGGACTGGCTCAAATAAAAGGGATTTCTTGGAGTTTTTCAAATGCTATTTGTAAAAAATTAGGAATTAAAAAAACAAAAAAAATAGGGGCTTTAACAGAGGAGGAAATTAAAAAAATTACAGAATTTATAAAAAATCCGGATATTCCAAAACATCTTATAAATAGAAGAAAAGATTTTGAAACAGGGGAAGACATACACTTAGTTGGAAGCGATTTAGATTTAAAAAAAGAGTTTGATGTTAAAAAATTAAAGAAAATAAAAAGTTACAGAGGATACAGGCATATGGCAGGACTTCCTACAAGAGGGCAAAGAACAAGAAGCAATTTTAGAAAAAATAGAAGAAAAGGAGCTGGGATAAAAAGCAAAAAGAAAAAATGAAACGAAAACATAAAACATATTCAAAACCAAAAAGACCTTTTGACAAAACAAGAATAGAAGAAGAATCTCAAATAAAAAAGGAATTTGGTTTAAAAAACAAAAAAGAAATCTGGAAAGCAGATGCAAGAATTAATTCAATAAGAGAAAAAGCAAAAAAATTAGTTAATGCTAGTGAAAAAGAAAGAGGAGCATTGTTTAAGAATCTTGAAGAAATAGGATTAAAAATAAAATCTATTGCAGATGTTTTATCATTGGATAAAAAAGATTATTTAAACAGAAGATTGCAAACAATAATCTATAAAAAGAAACTTGTTCCGACTATTAAAACAGCAAGACAAATGATTGTCCATAAAAAAGTATTAGTTGATAAAAAAGTAATAGACAGTCCCTCATATATTGTTCCTGTTGAATTAGAAAATAAAATAGAATTAAAAACATCAAAGAAAAAATAAAATGCCAGAAAAAGAAAAAAAGAAAAAAAAGGAAATAGAAGCTGTGATAAATATTTATACATCTTTTAATAACACTATTGTTCATGCTACTGATATGTCAGGACAGACCATTGCAAAAGTTACTGGAGGAATGGTTACAAAGCATGACAGGCTTAAAGCAAATCCTACTATTGCGATGTTTATTTCAAAAAGAATTGCAGAGCAATTAAAAGAAAAAAATATTAAATCATTATATATACGAATAAGAGCAAAAACAGGAAATCCTGCTCCAGGTCCAGGAGCTCATGCAATAGTTAAAAGTTTATCAAGAGAGGGATTCAGAATATTAAATATATTAGATTCAACAAAAATGCCAAGAGGAGGGCCAAAAAAGAAAGGCGGGAGAAGAGGAAGAAGGCCGTAGGATTTAAATAGGCTTTTTTTGATATTTTAAAATGGAAATAATAAAGAAAAACAAAGATGATATGGTTTTTAAAACAGAAATAAATGAAAACTTAGCAAATGCTATAAGAAGACATGTAAATAAGATTCCTGTTTTAGGGATTGATGAAGTAGAGATAATAAAAAATGGTTCTGCATTATATGATGAAGTTGTTGCGCATAGATTAGGTTTAATTCCTCTAAAAAGCGAGAAGATTAATGAAAAAACAACAGGAGAATTAAAATTAGTTTCAAAACAAGAAGGAATGGTGAAATCAGGAGAATTGCAAGGAAATGTAAAAGTTATTTATGATGAGATTCCTATTACTTTTTTAGATAAAGGACAAGAATTAGAATTAAGAGCAATTGTAAAAGCAGGAAAAGGGCAAGAACATGTTAAATTCTCTCCTGGATTAATTTTTTATAGAAAACCTTTAGAAATTATAATGGATAAAGAATGCTTAGAGGAAGTTAAAAAAATTTGCCCAGATGTAGAAATAAAAGAAAAAGATAATAAAATTATTATACAAGATGAAGGAGAAGAAGAGATAGGAGATGTTTGTGAAGGAATTTGCAATAAAACAAAGAAAAAAGTAGAAATAAAAGAAAAACCAGGATTAATTATGACTGTTGAATCTTTTGGACAAATGCCTGTTGAAGAAATAGTAAATAAATCTGTAGAAGCTTTAAAAAAAGATTTAACAGAGATTTCTAAAAAAATTAAATAAATAAGGCTTAAAAACCTCAAGAGTATTTTATTTTTAGGTTAAAAATAAGTTGACTAGAGTTGAGATAAGAGACGCGGAGTTGCCGGGCTCAGGTAAACCTGGCCTAGTCCCTAAAAATAGGAACTAGAGTTGAGATAAGAGACGCGGAGTTGCCGGAGCGGTCAAACGGGGCGCCCTCAAGAGGCGCTGGCTTAGTGCCTGCGAAGGTTCGAATCCTTTACTCCGCACTTCTAATTTAGAAATATTTTCTACATCAATTGAAAAACTAAAGCATTTCAAATAAGTTTATTAAGAAAAGAGAATTTTAATCATTATGGAAATAATATTTATTAGACATGCTGAAAAAGAAGAATTAGGAGAAGATCCTCCTTTAACAAAAAAAGGAATTAAACAAGCAGAGTATCTTGCTAAGAGATTATCTAAATTTAAAACATTTGATGAATTTTATTGCAGTGATTTAGAAAGAGCTAAACAGACAGCTAAAATTGTCTCAAGGAAGATAAAGATAGAGCCAAGAATAGAAAAATCTCTAAATGAATTTAAATCAGAAATTTTAAAAGAAAATAAGAAAAGTTGGAAAAATAAAGAAAAGATGCATTATAAAAATCTAATCTTCTTTTTAAAAAGAATAACAAAAAATTCCAATGAAAAAAGAAAAATTTTGATTATTGCTCATGGAATAACTAACAGAATAATCTTGTCCTTTTTTTTAAAATTAAATATGAAAAGGCTTATCCAGTTTAGAACAAAAGAAACAGCAATTAATTCTGTTTATTGGGTGGAGAAATTTAAAAATTGGAGGCTAAAATATTGGGGAGAAAATAATCATTTACCTAAAAAGTTAAGACAAGAGAAATATTAAAAAATTTTTCAAAGAGAAGGATTTATAAATACAATAAAACTGAATTTTTTGTCTGCGAGTTAACGCGATAGCAGAAGTTAATACTTCTTGCTTAAAACAAAATGATAAAATCAAAAACAAAAATAGAAAAACAATTGAAGAAAAAAACAAATTCTCAATTAGTTAGAACTATTATTGCAGCAAAGAAAAATAACAAATGGCTTGAAATTGCAGGAATCCTTGCAAGTCCAAGAAAAAATCAACCTATAATTAATCTTCAAGAAATAAGTAATATTAAAGATGAAAAAATTCTTGTTATTCCTGGAAAGGTTTTATCTCAAGGAGAACTTAATAAAAAAAGAAAAATTGTGGCATTAAATTTCTCAGAAAAAGCAAAAGAAAAAATATTAAAATCAGGAGGAGAAGCTTTAAGTATTTTAGAGGAGATTAAATTAAATCCAGAAGCAAAAAATATTAAAATAATAAAATGAAAGAAAAAAAATTAAAAATAATTGATGGAAAAGGAACAATTTTAGGAAGACTTGCAAGTTATGCTGCAAAAGAAGCATTAAAAGGAGAGGAAATTGTAATTTTAAATTGTAATGAAGTTATAATTTCAGGGAATAAAAAGGCAACTGAAGATAATTTTCTTAAAAAAAGAAAGAGAGTAGGAAGCAGTCAAAAAGGCCCAAAACATTCAAGATTAGCATATAGAATTGTAAAAAGAGCAATCAGAGGAATGCTTCCAGAGCATAGATTTGGACGAGGAAGAGAAGCATTTAAGAGGATAAAATGTTACAATGAGGCTCCAAAAGAATTTGAAGAAAAAGAAAAAATAAAAATAGAAAGAAAAAAACCAATTAAATATTCAAGAGTAAAAGAATTTTCAAAATGAGAATAATTGCATCAGGAAAAAGAAAAAGAGCAGTTGCAAGAGCAATAATAACAGAAGGAGAGGGGAAGATAACAATTAATAAAAAAGATTATAAAACTCTCCAGATGTTTGATAAATTAAAGATTGAGGAGCCTATAAGAATAGCAGAAAAAATTCTTGGCAAGATCAATTTTAATATTAGTGTGACAGTAAGAGGAGGAGGAGAAAAAGGACAGATAGACGCAGCAAGAATTGCTTTGGCAAAGGCAATTGTAGAATTCTCAAAATCAAAAGAATTAGTAAATGCTTATTCAAATTATGACAGAAATCTGCTTATAGCTGATGTAAGAAGAAAAGAGCCAAATAAGCCAGGAGACAGTAAAGCACGTGCAAAAAGACAGAGTTCTAAGAGATAATGTTTCTCTTTTTAATTTTTTCAAGTTTATCTTGGACTTTATTAAAAAGAATTGAAGAAATTAAAGGCTGATGATTTCCATTAAAAATTTGATTATTAAATTTTATTTTTCCTATGTATGTAAAATTTGTTAAAACTTTTTTTAAACCATTAACTGAAAAATTATGTTTTTTTGATAATTTATTTAAAGTCGTTTTAGGCTCAAGAAATTCTTCAAAAATCTCTTCAACTTCTTTAGAATTCTGAGTAGGTACTAATTTTTTATCTTTTAATTCATATCCAAATGGTGCTCTTGAAACAACCTGCCCTTGCAAAGCTTTTTTTATCATGCCTTTTTTTTGATTTTGACCGCGTGTCTTTGCATATTTTCTAAAAGAGTCTAATGCATTAGAATCTATTTTCTCTTTAATATACTCATCAATTTCATCAGGATTATCTGGGCAAAATTTAATACAAACATCACAAAAAACCAAGCCAAATTTATTATTTCCTTGGCATTCATAACCGCACTTTGCACATTTATTCATAAACAAAATAAAGAATCTTAATTTATATAAATTGTGAATATGCAAAAACTTAAATAGGGTTAAAATTTTTTAAAAGAAGAAAGTGGTAAGGAGGAAAGTATGGAAAAAAGAATTTATGTAGGGAACTTGCCTTTTAGTGTTACCCAAGAAAAACTCAAAGAGCTTTTTTCAAAATATGGGGAAATTGAAGAGGCAACAGTTATAACAAACAAGTTCTCAGGCAGGTCAAAAGGTTTTGGTTTTGTTTCTTTTAAAGACGAATCATCTGCAGAAAAAGCGATTGCAGAGATGAATAAAAAAGAAGTTGAAGGAAGACCTTTGAATGTTAAGGAAGCTATTCCTTTTGATGAGAACAAACCTAGAAAAAGAAGTTTTAGAAGGAATTTTAGAAAAAGTGAGCCAAAAGAAGAAAAAAGTGAAGAGGCTCCTTCTGAAGAAAAAGAAAATTCTGAAGAATCTGAAAGTTCTGAATAAACAAACTATTTTTTATTTTTTTATTTTTTATTCTTTAAAACAAAGAAGAATATATTGAATCATAAGAAATTTTTTTTCTTCTATAAGGCCATTTTCCTGAATTGCGAAGGAATCTTAATCCTGCAAGATAATATGCTACTCTATCAGCTTTTCTAATTGCTCTAATCCTCTGCTCATTTCCTCTAAAAAAAATAGGAACTTTGACTCCATTGTCCTCTAAAAGTTTTTCAAGGTTTTCATGAATAAATTTTGTGCTTGAAGAGTCATCAATTCTGTGAGCAATCACAGCTGTATCTTTTGTTGAAAGAGATTCTCTTTTAAATAATTCAAAAATTAAAGAAGCCATAGCTTCTGCTCTTCCATATAATCCAAATTCTTTTTGTTGTTTTTCAGAATAAGTTGTATATAAAAAATCAGGATTTTTTCTTAAAAATTCTTTTGCTCTTCTTAAAAACTCTTCTTGTTGTCGGGGTTTAAATGCTAAGATTTTTCTTTCAAAAGCTTCATTTTGAGGAACAGCTCTTTTATAATCTCTAATTAAATGAGAAGCAATAACCATTGGAAGACCTTTTTTTTGAAATCCATTATTAGATTCATCAATTCCAATAATATTTTTTCCATAAAATTTAGATTTGGGCATAAATGTAAACAGAAAGGCTGTTTAAAAAAATATAGAGTATAAACAATATATTTTTCTAAGTTTTTTTAAATAATTCTCTTTGATTTAAAAACATTAAAATCACTGCTCCAATAATGAAAAGCCAATCAACTGTAAAAGTTAAATAAATAAAAAAAAGAGCGATAAAAGAATATATTACAACTCTTGGATTTTTCATTTGCATTCTCCTTTTGTATAATATTCAACAGAAGAATCTAAACAAGCTATGCAAGAATTAGAATAAGTTTTATTATTAGAACCACATACAGGCTCCCAGACTTGAATGCAATATTTTCCAGGACCTCTTTGTTCTGGTGTGCAAAAAGTTTTGTATTCAGCAAAAACATCTATTGTTTTTTTTCTTCCAAATATATCTAACTCAACAATAAAACATTCTTTTTTTTCACAAACAGATTTAGATATATTAACAACAGTTAAACCAGGCTCTTGAGTAGTGTAATTAATTGCATATTTTAAAATCTGTCTGTCAAGTTCATTAATTTCAGATTCTTTTAAACAAACTCCAAAAGTTTTGTTATAAGAGTATCCGTCTGAAATTAAACATCCAAATTCATCTCTTTGTTTTTTAAAAAAATTTGGTGCCAAGACTAAGAGCAATATGATTAGTAAAATTCCTAAAAGGGTTAAATAAAAATATTTTTTTTTCGTTTTAACTCCATCCTAATTTTTTTATTTTATCTTGAACTTTATTAAAAAGAATTGCATCTATTAAAGGTTTGTGTTGTCCGTCTGAAACCTGGTTTGCAAATTTTATTTTTCCAAGATAAGTAATGTTTTTAAGAAGTTTTTTCATTCCAGCAGGTGTGAGATTATATTTTTTAGCTAATTGTGTTAAACTTATATCTGAATTAAGAAATTCTTCAAAAATTTGTTTGATTTGCTCTTGAGTTTCAGAATCTGGGATAAGCTGTTTATTTTCAATTTTATAACCTCTTGGTGCTTTTGTTATTGCTCCTCCTTGTTTTGCTTTTCTTTGCATTCCAAATTTTGTTCTATCTCCAATAATGTTTCTTTCAAATTCAGCAAAAGCAGAAATAATATGAA
>CAZBJC010000010.1:0-10842 GCA_964492145.1 Candidatus Woesearchaeota archaeon | reverse complement strand
ATTTTATCTATGTATCTATATTTGAATTTTAATGGGCATTGTTCAAAAGTGCTTAATTTTGAATGAGAATAAAACCTCTTTTTCATTGAATAAAAAAAATAAAGTTAGTTATAAAGTTTATTATATTAAATTAAAGAGAAAGAGAAATTTTTGCAATATTCTTTAAATATATTATAAAAATCTTTATAAACAATAATAGAAATCTATATTAATGGACAATTATCATCCTTCACAAGCAACTTTAAAAGACGCAGAAAGATTTTATAGATTTCTTAAAAAAGAAAATTTAATGCCAAATGCAAAAGTAGGAGTAACTACAAAAGATATATCTTCTTTTTCATTATCTTTGCCTCAAGATAGTCTTATAGTTTATGTTCCAGAGAGATTTGGAGTTAAAGAAAATCAGAGAGTTACAGTTTATCCTGTTCCTGAAGAATTTAAAGATGCTTGGAGATTTGTAATTTATTCTGTTCCAAAAGATGCTGTTAGAAAATTGAATAAAGGATTAGAAAGAACTGTTGCTGATGATTGAAGAATAATTTTTTAATATTTTTGTAATTGTTCTTTTTTATCAAAAGCAAAATGAACAAGTTGTCTCCCTGTTTCTGTTAGAGAATATACTCCAGAATGTCCTGGTGCGGGTGGGCTTATTCTTAAATACCTCCCTGTTACTAAACTTTCTAAGTATTTGTTTAATTCTTCATTGTCCTTAAAATCAAGAACTTCAACTAAATCTTCAGTAGAAGCGCTTACTTTGTATAAAAGAAGCATAATATGCATTTCTTCTGGACTGCATCCTACCATTCTACTTAATTCTTTAATTCTCTTCCATTTAATATCTGAATTTTCTTTTGCTTTTTTTTCAAGTGTAGATTTCATATTTTGTTTTAAATAAAGTTTTTTTATAAATATTTTTATTCTGGAGGTGATGCAAAATCCTTCGGATTTTGAGTTCAGAATTTGGGCATTAGTTTTATAAATAATTATTGCAAAAAATATGTAAGAAACCAATCAGTTAAGAGAGTCTAGAATAGAGAGAGTTTTGAAAATATTTGATGAAAGAATAAAAGGATTGAGGAGAGCTTATGGCAATTTATTTCCAATTTGGAGGGATTCTTATATTTTTAGCGAAGTTGCTTAAGATTTTTGGATTAGCTTAAATTTTGATTAGACATAACAAACGATTTTTGCGAGTCTATATGTCTGAAAAATATTCTATAAAGAAATGCAAAAATTATTAATTTAATTCCAAATATTAACTTTTTATGTTCTTCTAGAGGATCTCAATACTATAAATCCTGATATTACCCAACAGCAAATTCCTAAAACCCCTAAATTATTTATCAAAAATGAAAATCCTAAAAATAACATAAATAACCCAAAACCTCGCATCATCCATAAATTTAAATCAGACCTTAAATTAATAGAATTAATGAATCTCATGACAAAAAAAGTTCCAAGGATTACTAATCCATTGAAAATATATACAAAATATTTGCTTAAAGAAGTATAGGATAACACCCCCCCAAGAAGCGTAATCCCTATTAAAAGCAGGATTATTTTTAAAAATTTTTTCATATAAAATTAAAAAGATCTGGATATAAAAACTTTTTCATAATATATTGTTGCCTTAGCAGTTAGTGAACATAAACCCTTAAATTCTTAACAAAAATAATTTCTTATTGGATTATTTCGCCCCAGCCTATTAATCTCCAGTGAGAATTAATATTTCTTGCAATTCCAACATTATCACCTTTTATTGCTATTATAGGAATTTTTAGTGAAAGTTCTATCTCATTGTCTTTAATTTTTTCAATTTTTCCAAGTGTTATTGTTGTGTTAACACTTAACATTAATATTTCTCCAACTTTTAAAGGCTCTATATCTTGATTTTCTTTTATTCCAAAGACTTTATCAAAAAGTTTTTCTTTTATTTTTATGCTGTAAGTTATTTCTGGAAGAACCCCTTTTTTAGATACAAGACAGCCAATTAAAGAATCGGTTTTAGTTAAGACAGGGTCAAGCTCTGTTTCTATTGAAATGCTTATTCCTGGTTTGACCTGTTTTACAGATTCTGAGCCTTTGTGTAAAGAAAGAATCTTTGTTGTTAAAGTCTGATAAAATTGTTGATTGTGTTTTTTTGTTGTTAATCCTGGCTTTATTTCAATTTCCTCTCCGACTTTTAATGTTCCTTTTTTTAAAATTCCTCCTAAAACTCCTCCTTTTAAGTCTTTTATTTTTGTTCCTGGTTTATTTATATCAAAACTTCTTGCAACAAGAAAAAGAGGATTTGATTTTTCATCTCTTTCTGGAATTTTAAGATTTACAAGTGCTTCTAATACTTTATCTATATTTATTCCTTGCTGAGCAGAGATTGGAATTATAGGTGCATTCTCAGCAATTGTGTTCTTTGTAAATTCTTTTATTTCTTTATAATTTTTTAAAGCTTGTTTTTCATCAACTAAATCAATTTTATTTTGAACTATTATTATATTCTTGAGATTTTTTGCTTGTAAAGCAGAAAAATGCTCTCTTGTTTGGGGTTTAATTCCTTCATTTGCAGCGATAACAAGAATTGCAGCGTCAATTATTGCAGCTCCTGAAAGCATAGTTGCCATAAGCATTTCATGTCCTGGTGCATCAATAAAACTTATATGCCTTATAGGAATTCCTTTTTTGTCTATATTATAATTATTATCTTGTTTGTATATTGTTGTGTCAGCATAGCCTAATTTTATTGTAATCCCTCTTTTTAGTTCTTCAGAATGTGTATCTGTGAATTTTCCTGTAATCCTGCTTAAAAGAGTTGTTTTTCCATGATCAATATGCCCTAACATGCCTACATTTAATTCTGGTATTTCTTTGTTCATAAATTATTCATATAGAAAGAGTTTTTTAAAGTTGTTGATTAAATCTTTTCTTTTGGCTCTTCTTCAGGATGAGTCTTTTCTTGCTTTGAAGCTTCTGCTTCTTTTGGTTCTTGTTCTGGTTTTGCTAATTCTTCTTTTTCAGGCTCTTTTTTTTGTTCTGATTCTTCTTGAGCAGGAATTTCTTTAGGAGTCTCTTTTTCAGATTTATTTTGCTCTGGAAAAATTTCTTTTAAAGATTTAGAACCTTTTTTTATTATTTTTGTATTAATTTGTATAATTGCTTTAGAGATAGTATTTCCTCTTATAGTTTTTCTTAATCTTAATCCATCTGGTTTTTTATTCTTTTTTTTGTCTCCTTTTGGTTTTTTGTGCATGGCTTTTCCATATTTTAATAAAACTTTTGTTAAATTAGAACCTTCTATATTTTTTAAAGACGTAAAGCCAGCAAAATCACTGATTCCTGTTATTTCTAATTCATATTCTTTTAAATCAGGAGAGATATCTTCACCTTTTATTTTATCTCCTATTTTTTTTTGAATTAAGCTAGGAGCTTCTGCTTCTATTTTATATGTTTTTCCGTCTTTATCTGAAATATTAATTTTGAACATATTTATGTATTGAAAATTTGGTTTATAAAGCTTATTACAGAACAGAATACTTAAAAAGGGTTCTTTAATAGGTTTTCTATGCTTGAAAGACTTATTGATAAATTTTATGATATTTTTTGCAATGGAGACAATAGAGGAAATTATGCTTTTAGAAATTATAGAGAGGCTCTTGTTGAATGGGAGAAAAGAACTCAGAAGATTAATGAAATGGGTTTACCTAATGGGGAATTATCTTTGGCTCTTTATATGGCAGAGTATGATTTTATTATATCTCGTCTTCCCCCTCAAGATAAAAATAGATTTAATAAATCCTTAAAGAAAAAAGGTTTTATAGTAGACGAAGTGCAAGAAGAATAATTACATTCCCCATTTGGGATTTTTTTGTCTTTTTATTTCTGCGATTTCTTGGAGAAGATGAATTTCTTTTTGAGAAAGCAAATCTTTATTTTTTTTAAAATTTTTAAATTGTGATTCTGATACATCAGAATAAAGATATTTTATATTTTTTAATTGTCTTTCAAAATTTACTCCTGGTATAGAAATTGCAACTTCTATTCCTTCTTTTGCTTGTTCAACTGATTTTCTCTCAGCTTGAATATTCTTTATTCTTCCAATTTTTTCATTTCTTTCATCAATTAAACTTAAATTTGAAATTATTTTTCCAATATCTACTTTAACACCAAAAATTGCAGGCTTTGTGTTTCTAAAAACATACTGATGTAAAATCTCAAGTTTGCATAGAGTAGTCAGTTTCATTAATCTTTCTTTTTCAATTTCTTTTTGTTTTTCTTGTCTAAACTCTATTAAGTCATCAATAAGTTTGTAAATTACATTATCTTTTATAATTTTTATATTTTCTTTTGCTTGCTTAACTTCTTCATCTTCTTTTACATTAAATCCAACTATTATGGCATCAAGCTCATTTATATCTAAATTTGCTTTTGCAGATATTAAATCAGATTTATTTATTTTTCCAATCCCTGCCTTAACTACAGGGATATTATTTTGTTTTAATAAAACTAAAAGAGCTTCTAAACTGCCTAATGAATCTGCTTTTGCGATTATTCCTTGTTTTTGTGTGTGGATATTTTCTGAGATTTCTTGTTTAAATTTTTGTTTTATCTCATTTAAATTTCCTTTATATACTTCAAAAGGCATTCCTGGAAGAATTTCTTGTTTTTCTATTAATTGCATTCTTAATCCTGTTGAAGCTTTTGTTTTTTCAACTGGCTTAAATTTTGAAGACAAAGGTTTTATTTCTTCTAAGACTCTTATTTTTGAAATAAGGGGTTCTTCTGGATTTTTAAAATTTGCAACTGCAATCTCTTGTTTCTTTGAAAGTTCTCCGTCATATAAAATAGCTTCATTATAACTTATTGTTTTTTCTGTTTTTACTTCAAGCATAACACCTTTTCCTTCTTTTCCTAATTTTAATTTTCCAGCAAGGTATTTCTCACTTAATCCACAAAGCATTAAAATTAATTCTTGAATTCCTTGTTTTGTTCTTGCTGAAGTTGGAACTAATGCTATTTTTTTTGTGAAATCTTTTATATTATAAAATAAATCTGCATCAAAATCATAATTATTTAAAGCTCCAATTAAAGTCATATATTTTTCATTAAAATCTTGTTTTACATTTGAAGGCTGAGATTCAATGCTTTGTTTTATTCCTGAATCTAAATTTTGCCATCCTGAAATATTGTCAATTTTATTTAAAGCAATAATAAAAGGAGTTTTGTTTGATTTTAAAATTTGTATTACTTCTGCTGTTTGGGGCTTTATTCCTTCATTTATGTCAATTACAAGAATTGCCAAATCTGCTAAAGCTCCCCCTCTTTTTCTTAAATTTGTAAATGCTGCATGTCCTGGAGTATCTATAAATAAAAATCCTGGAATATTTAATTTAATTCCTGAGGTTTCAATCAAAGGACAGGCTTTTTTTAAATTTTCAATTGGAAATAATGTAAAAGATATTTTTTGAGTTATTCCGCCTGCTTCTGTTTTTTGAATAGCACTTTGTCTAAGACAATCTAATATAGAAGTTTTGCCATGGTCAACATGTCCTACAATAGTCACTATTGGCTGTCTAATTTTCTTTTCCATTTTATTTAAAGAAATAATTTATTTTTAAAGCTTGGTGTTAAATTTAAAGAATAAAAAGTTTGGGTTAAAACCGAAATTCTAACCCGCTTGTTTAACCGAAGTTAAACAAATGAGAAGAAAAGAACCGAAATTCTTATCTTCTCAGTCTGACCGAAATCAGACACCTTTACTAAGTTTTATGAGTATTTAAATTTTTCTGTTTTTCTTTTAGACAAAAATGTTAGGATTTAAATAATAAGATTTTTTTTATAATTTATGGATTTAAAAGAAATTAATAAAAAATATGATTTAGAGTTAAATAAGGTTATTAAAGAGATTAAAAAGAATAAAGCTCAATTAGTTTTACTTCAATTTCCAGATGGATTAAAACCTTATGCAACTGATATTGTGGATTATCTAGAAGAGAAAACAAAAGCAGAATTTATTATCTGGTTTGGAAGCTGTTTTGGGGCTTGTGATACTCCTGTTTTAGGAAAAAATTTAGAAAAAAAAATTGATTTAATTATTCAATTTGGACATAATGAAATGATGCCTGAATATTAAAAATCAGAAGATTTATAAAAATTAAGGAATCTTTTATCTTATGGACAGAAAAAAGATTGTTATTGTTACCCTGCTAATTCTTGTTCTTATAGGAATCTTTAGTTTTTATTTTTATAATCAAAAAATAGTAAGAAATTTTGATGTAGTCTATTATTCTAAATCCTCTTCAAGTGGAGGAGACAGGATTTTAAATATCACTTATACTATTAATGATGGGGTGATTACTTCATGTAAAGGAGATTATTTTTTCTCTGGAACTGATGGAGTTAAAACAGAATCTTGTAATTTGACTAAATTAAGAAATCAAGAATATCCTTTTGTTCTTGAAAAATTAATCACAAAATATTCTAAAGGAGAAAAAATAAGTGATGAAGTAAATGGGGGTTCTTTTTATTATCATTGGCAAATAATTCTTAATTCTTGAATTAATCTTTTTTGTATTTTCTATAATCAACAGCTCTCTCTATTTTTGCTATTGTTTTTTTATTCTTAGAAAAAATCTTTAATTCAATTGCTGATTCTCTTTCATAAGGTTCTCTTTTAGATTCATATGGAATCATAGCAGAAATATAATCTCCTGCTCTTATACTCTATGAACCTTTAAAGATTAATGTTCTAGTAGGAATATCTGAATCTGGTTTAACATTTAAAATAGTTTCTGAGACATAACCAGCATGATGTCTTGGAATCCTTGAGCCCATAGGAGTGTTCCAAAAATCACTTTCAGTAGTGATTAAAACTTCTTTATTTTCTACAACAACTTCTTTAACTATAAAATTCTCTGTAACTAATCTTGATTCTTTTGCTCTTTGTTTTGGCATTTTATTGATTGATTTTATCAAAATCTATTATTAAAGTTTTATGTTTTGGGATAAATTGCCTGGTTCTAATTCCTGCCATACTTAACATTCTCTTAGATGCAATATATTCATCAAGATGAGCATATTTATCACTTAGATAAATGACTTCTTTTATTCCAGATTGAATTAATAGTTTTGCACACTCATTGCAAGGGTGCAAGACAGTGTAGATTCTGCATCCTTCTAAGCTTTTTGTTGCATTTGTTATAGCATTTGCTTCAGCATGAACTACATAAACATACTTTGTTTTTAGTTTTTCACCTTTTCTTGCCCAAGGAAGATTATCATCTGAGCATCCTATTGGAAATCCATTATATCCCGTTGCTATAATATGGTTTTTTTCATCTACAATACAAGCACCAACTTGGGAACTTGGGTCTTTGCTTCTTTGAGCAGAAAGTAAAGCCACTCCCATAAAATATTCATCCCAAGGAATATAATCATCTCTTTTTATAACAACTTTTTTTTGTGAATTTAAATTCATTAAAAAATATTCTATTTTTTGTTTTAATTCTTCTAAAGTTCCATTATTAATTATTTTATAATCAGAGGCTTCAATACATTTTGCAACTTGCTGTCCTGAACTTTTTTCTCCTTTTCCTAAATCTCGTTTTTCCATTTCAAGAAATGAATCCCAATCTTTTGGATCACTCTCTCTTGCCCTTGAAATTAATCTTTTAAATCTTTGTTCTGACGGGGCATCAACCGCAATTATAATTGCTCCTTGTTTTTTTAATTCTTCAATTTCCCCAAGATTTCTTATTCCATCTATTATTATATTTTCAAAATCTTTTAATTTTTCAAGAGTTCTTTTTGCTAATATATCTGTCCCAAATCTTTCTCTTAAATCATTGCCAATATCCTGCAAATCTTTAATTGTATAATCTATCAGCCCTCTTGCTTGAGCTTCTTCTCTAACTCTGTCTGAAGTAGAAGAGTATTCAAACCCTTTTTCTCTTAATATTTCTGCAACTACTCCTTTTCCAGACGCTTTAGTTCCTGTTAATCCAATTATCATTATAGAAAAAAATAATTTTCTTTTTTAAGGATTTGTATTATAGAAAGATATTATTTTGGATTGTTTAACTTAACACTTTTTTTATTGATTTTTCCAGGAGTGGGTTTTATTTTTAATCCATATTGTTCTGCAACTTCTTTTAATAATTCTATATAATTCTCTTTAGGTTTTGTTTGTTTTGCAAGGGCTTTACCCTTTCCAAACTCAGGACTTAATTTTTTTCTTGAGCACCCTCTTTTCATTGCATATTCAAACCATTGTTTTCTCATTGATTTTGTTTCGTCTTCAATAACTCTTAAATTAGGAAGATATCGAGTGTTTTCTAAATCAATTAATGCAGATGAATCTCTTTTTGGGTCATAAATAACATGTCTTAAATCAAAATCAGAATGATAAATTCCATTTGATTCTTTTATTCCTGAAATAAACCCTAAGTGGTATGCTACTCTATACTCTATTCTGTTGTCACCTTTAAAATGATTTGCAGGGTAATCTGTTTCAACTTTTTCAAGAGTTTTTAAAATAAATCCTGGAGCAAATTCTGTTAAAAGAGCAAAATCTTCTGGAAAGACTGCTAAAGGTTTTGGTACATACGAGATTACCCCTGTTTCTTCAAAATATTCTCGAAATAATATGTTTAATGCTTTATACTGCAAAAACTCCCATAATATTTTAAGATTTGTTGTAGGTTTCTTTTTCTTTTGTTTTATGATTATAGTTGGAATCTCTTCTTGATTTGGGGATATTCTAATATCTGAACTGCAAGGAACTGGAGATTCAGAATTAAGAAAACTTCTTACTTCTAAGTCTGTCTCTAAAATTCCTTTTGATAAAATTCTTTCTAAATTCATAGAATGATAATTAGTTGAGGTTTTATAAATCTTGCTTTTGTTATCATTTGTTAGTTACAACCATCCCATTAAAAGGGACAAACCAACTAAGAAAAGAAGGATTCCTGCGATTAAATGCAATCTTTTTATGTTTCTTTCTTTCCATCCTGAAATATCGTCAATTTTTGAAAATCCAAAATAAACTGCAAGAACAATAAAAGCCATTGGAAGAACAAAAATAAAATTATAATAAATAAGCCATGGAAGAGCCTTAATAAAACCTAATTTTGAAAGAAGTCCTGAAGCGATTATATATGGACCTATTGTGCACGGTAATAAAAACAATGTAACTAAAAAACCAATTACAAAAGCACCTAAAGGAGAAGTTATTTGATTTATTATTAGTTTTGCTTTAGGTCTTAATCCTAAAGGCATTTCAGTTGCAAGCCCCCCAGGCTGGTAATAAAAATAATCTTTAATATTTAAAGCTCCTAAAGTCATTGCAAAAATTGCAAGTCCTTTAAATACTATTCCTGAATTTCCTCTTAAAAATTCTGCAAATGTTTTGAAAAATTGAATTATTATTGCACCATAAAATAAATATCCTATATAAATTGCTGTGATAAATCCTATCCCTGCATAAAGAATTCTTTTTCTTTTTTCTGGATTATGAATTAATATAGAAACAAGAACCATTGTCAAAACCGCAATAGCACATGGATTTACAGAATCAGCTAATGCTAGTGATGTTATTCTTGCAAAATTTATTCCATCAAACAAAACCATCTTTGAAATTAACAACCTGTTAATTTTTTTAATTCTTCTATTGAGCGAGCTCCAAGATATTTTATATTATTTATTATCCAAGTAGGAGTTCCTTGAATTTCTTTTTTAATGCATTTTTCTCTATCATAAAAACAATCAGTTTTGTTTAAATATTTATAATTCTCTCCAAATAATTTTTCCTGATATTCACAAGCGTGACATCCTAATTGAACATAAAGTTCTGAATTTTCTCCAATACATTTTGCAATTTCTTTTGAAGTTTCTGTATGGGGGCGTGCTAGAATAATTATTGAAAGAATTATCACTGCTAAAATAACTAAGATTGTAATCAAACTCTTTTTTTTCATTATATTAGAAGCAAAATTTTTTTTTTAAATCTTTTGTAATTAATAATCAGGCAAAGATTCTTGTGCTTTTTCTTTAGCAGGTTCTTCACTTGGAGCAGATTCTTCTTTAGGTTCTTCCTGAACTTCTTGTTTCATTTCGTCTTCTGATATTGAATTTATCATTTCTTTGAATTTTGAGAACTCTTCTGCTGGAATTCTGACTCCTGCTTTTGTAAAACCAGTGTATCTATCAGAAGTTACAAACTCTCTTATTGTAAGTCCTCTTTTTCCTCCAAAATCATCAACTCTTACTACAATATCAGTAGTTTCATTTTTGTTTATTTTTCCAATATCCTTTTCCATATTCTTTTATATTTTCTTTGTTTATAAATATTTTTAATTTAGCAAACTTGCTTTAATTATTTTAACTTCTTGCAAAGGCTTATCATTTGAATCTGTTTTAACTTGTGCTATTTTATCAACAATATCCATTCCTTCAATTACTTTTCCAAAGACAGGATGTTTTGAATCAAGAAAATTATTATCTACTAGATTTATAAAAAATTGACTTCCTCCAGTATTTGGACCTGCATTAGCTATAGCAATTGTCCCTCTATTATTCTTATTCCCTCCTTCATGAGTAAATTCATCTTCAATAGTATATCCTGGACCTCCCATTCCTGTTCCTGTTGGATCTCCTCCTTGAATCATAAATCCTGAAATTATCCTATGAAAAATTATTCCATCATAGAATCCTTTTTCAACAAGTTTTTCAAAATTTCCAGTTGTGATTGGCATATCATCATAAAGATTTATTGTGATATTTCCTAAATTTGTTTCAAGTAAAACTCGTGTTGGTTTTTCCATTTTATATTTTACTCCAATTATTGCTAATATT
>CAZBJC010000009.1:0-10887 GCA_964492145.1 Candidatus Woesearchaeota archaeon | reverse complement strand
GGAAAGGATTAGGCAAATCAGCAGAAAGAAAACAAGTTTTAGATTTATTAGATAAAATGTATATTCAGTATAAAAGGACAAGTGAAATTCCTAAATAGTCTTATTTTTTTAAATTCTATCATGCAAAATATGCATTACATGTCTTCCTTCAAAATCTATAATCCAGTTAACTATTGTTAGATGATTATAAACAACACTTACAATTCTTTTTGGAGTAATTTTAGAGTCTTCCTCATTCCTAAAAGTAATCTTTATGATATTTAATAGGAGAAATCCCCTGTGTCCTTTCTAAACGCCCTGAGCAGGAATCGAACCTGCGCACCCCGAAGGGTCCAGATTAGCAATCTGGTGCAATACCATTATGCGATCAGGGCATAATAATTTGAGATATTCTTAGCTTTTAAGGTTTTTTATCTTTAATTAGTAAAACTTATATATCTCTTAAATTTGGTATTTTTAGCGAGGTGGAGCAGTCTGGAGTGCTCGTCGGGCCCATAACCCGGAGGTCGCGTGGTTCAAATCCCGCCCTCGCTATAAATTTGAACCTTGGTTTAGTTGGCTTGCTTGTGCAAGACGAGCTAGGTTGAACTTCAAATAAGGGGTGAGGCCCAAATCCCGCCCTCGCTATTAAAATGGAAAAAAGAGGAATACTTTATTCAACAGGACAATTAGATTGTTTAGCATATTATTCTAAAATTTTTGCAAAAATTAAGAATTTTGTGAAGGATAAACCAATAGCAACAAAAACATTTCTTCCTAAATCTGAAATTCCTTTTATTCTCCACAGAGGAAGTAAGGATCCTCTTTTAAGAATACAAGATTTATTAGGGATTAAACAAAGTTTTTTAAAAAAAAGATATCATAAAAAACTTCATGAAATTGAAGATGAATTATCTGAAAAAGAAAAATTAATCTGGAGATATTTCCCTCCAAGGAGATTAATAGAAATTCATTATGCTTGCAATTATGAGCTTCCTTCAAATAAAATTGACAGAATATTCATCGATATAGATTCATATAAAAAACCAGAAAAAGATTATATACTTGTGATAAAAGAACTTTTAAATCAAATAAAAAAAGATAAAGGATTAAAAAAATTATTTTCTTTTAGAATTAAGATTCTCTGGACAGGTGCAAGCATTCATGTTTATCTTCTTTTAAACAAATCTATTCCAGCAAGTTATTATGAAAAATATTTTTCTTTTCATAAAAACACTTTTACTTCAAAATGGGCTCAAAAAATTACAGAAAAATTAAAAATACAAGTTAAAGCTGGACATGAAAGAACTCCAGGTAAAATTATTTTAGATACCTCTGCAACTCCTCCTGGAAAATTAGCACGACTTCCATACTCTTTACATCTCTCTTCTAAAGGGCGATTAAATGGTGTGAGCATTCCTTTAAAAGAATCTGATATAAGACCTGGATTGTTTAAATTAAGAAATCTAACTCCTGATAAAGCATTGAAATATTAATTATACTCTTCTTAAATAACCCTCATAAAGTTTATTTTTTTAAATAATTATCTTTATATATTCTTTATTTTATGCAAAAGCATGAGAAAAATTCTCTCTTTAGGATTAGCAGCACTTTTGCTTTCTAGTTGCTCTACTAAACAAAAATCTTTGTTTTTCTCTGAAATCACTCCTCAGAAAACTCAAGAAAATTTTTTTATAAGCCGTCATGATTATTTTCAATCAAGAGAAAGAAGTTTAAAAGCAAGAGAAATTGTTTATCATGCCTGTGAAAAACTCTTTTCTTCAGAATATTATGAGTCAATAAAACTTTTTCTAAAAGCTCAATCTTCCTTAACAAGAAAAGAAAAAAAAGACTTAGAAGATGTGAGTAATCTTTTATTTCTTTCTTCTTTTTTATATTCAAAATCAGTAATTCCCGAAGATATCGGACAAAAATCTTCTCAAATTCTCTCAAATCTTGGAGAAGATTTAATAGATCAAGGAAGGTATTTAGAGGCAATTGATTATTTTAAAGAATCAATAACCCTTCTCCCAGAAAAAAGTCCAGGAATAAAATCCTTGAAAAAAAGAATAGTATTCTCTTGGTTTAAATTAGGAGATAAAGAAAAACATCAAGAAGCTTTAGAGGATTATTGTTCAACCCCCTAAAAATCATAATCTTTAAATATAATCTCTTTCTCGATTTTCTATGTTGATTTTAGGAATTGATGATGCTGGCAGAGGTCCTGTAATAGGCCCAATGGTTTTAGCAGGATGCTTGATTGATGAGAAAACAGAAAAAGATTTTAAAAAACTAGGAGTTAAAGATTCTAAACTGCTCACAACAAAAAGAAGAGATTTTCTTGCTAAAGAAATAAAAGAAAAAGCAGAATCTTATGAAGTGGTTCTTTCTTATCCTAATGAAATTGATGGGACAAATAATCACGGAGTAGATTTAAACAAATTAGAAGCTTTAAAAGCTGCAGAAATAATAAATAAAATAAATAAAGGATTTAAAAAATTAAAAGTAATTATTGATTGTCCGTCAGTAAGCATTTCTAAGTGGAAAGATTTTTTAAAAACAAAGATTGAGAATCTCTCAAATTTAGAATTTGTAATTGAACATAAAGCTGATAAAAACTATATCTCTGTGGCAGCTGCATCTATACTTGCCAAAGATGTCAGAGAAAAAGAAATAAAAGAAATTGAAAAAAAATATGGAAAAGAAATAGGCTCTGGCTATTGTTCTGACCCTGTAACAATGAAATTTCTTGAAAAATATGCTAAAAAACACAAAGAAGATGGAATTTTTAGAAAGACTTGGACAACCTGGAAAAAAGCCTGCTCTAATTTAGAGCAAAGAAAATTATTCAACTAATTAACAAATCTTTAAAAATCTCTTTTTATTCTTTTAGATAAATCTTTTAATCACAATGTTATACATAAAAAAATTAATAATGCACGGCTTTAAGAGCTTTGTAAGAAAAACAGAACTTCCTTTTACTCCTGGAATAAATGTTATTTTAGGTCCAAATGGTTCTGGAAAATCAAATATCTCTGATGCTTTGTGTTTTGTTTTAGGGCGATTAAGTATAAAATCTATGAGAGCAGCAAAAGCAAAAAATCTTATTTTTTTAGGAACAAAAGAGATTTCTCCTGCTAAAGAAGCAAGTGTTGAAATTGTTTTTGATAATTCTGATAAAATATTTTTTATTGATGAAAAAGAAGTGTCTATAAAAAGAATAGTTAGAAGAAATGGGCAAAGC
Source organism: Candidatus Woesearchaeota archaeon (assembly GCA_964492145.1). Taxonomy (GTDB): domain Archaea; phylum Nanobdellota; class Nanobdellia; order Pacearchaeales; family GW2011-AR1; genus WJLC01. The sequence continues at coordinate 7,664 of CAZBJC010000009.1, read as the reverse complement.
ATCTATAAAATTAATAATGAAACAAAGACAAGACAAGAAGTTTTAACACTTTTAGCTCAAGCAGGAATTGACCCTAATGGATTTAATATAATTTTGCAGGGAGAAATTCAAAATTTTGTAAAAATGCATACTGAAGAAAGGCGAAAAATAATTGAGGAGGTTTCTGGAATTTCTGTTTATGAGGTTAGAAAAGAAAAATCATTAAAAGAATTAGATAGAACTGAGATGAAATTAAAAGAGGTAATAGCAATCTTAAGAGAAAGAACTGCTTATTTAAACAATCTTGAAAAAGAAAGACAGCAGGCATTAAGATATAAAAAATTGCAAAAAGATGTAGAAAATTACAAAGCAAGCATAATTTACTCTGATTTAAATAAAAAAACAAAAGAAATTAAAAAAATTGAAGATGAAATAGAAAATAAAAATAAAAAAATTTCCCAGGTTAAAAAAGTAATTTTATCTTTAGAATCAAAAATAAGAGACTATGAATTAAAAATAAATTCAATTAATTCAAAGATACAAGAGGCAACAGGATTAGAACAAGAAAAATTAAACCAAGAAATAGCAAATTTAAGAGCAGAGATAGCAGGATTGAATGTTAAAGATGAAAACTCTGAGAAAAAATTAAGAGAGATTGAAAATCAAAAAAAAGAAATACAAGAGATGTTAAAAGAAAGCAAATCCACTCTTGAACAACTTCAGCGAGAATCTCCTGTTTCTAGAAAACAAAAAGATATTGATATTAAGAAAAAAGAATTAGAAAAACTTGAAGAACAAAGAAAAAAATTTTATATGATTAAATCTGAATTAAAAGCTCTTAAAGAAAGAATTCAAGATAAAAAATCTATTCTTCAAAATTATATTACTGAATCTAATTTTCTAATAAAAGAATTAGAGTCTCTTTTTTCTGATTTATTTGATAAGAATTCCTCTATTAAGAAAATTTCTGAACTTAAAGCAGAAATGCAAAATAAAAGAGAAGCTCTTTCTGAGTTGGATAAAAAGGAAAAAGAATTAAGAAAAATATTTAATAATAAGGAATATGAGATAATTAAGCAAAATCATTTAATTGAGAATATTTCTAAAATGGACATCTGTCCATTGTGTCAAAATAAAATAACAAAAGAGCATATAAAAGAAATAAAAGAAAAAACTTTGCCTAAGATAGAATTATTAAAATCAGAAATAAAAAAATCTAAAGAGCAATTAGATGATTTGCAAGAGAAAAAAAAGAATATTTTGAATGAAATTGATTTTATTAATTCTAATCTTTCAAAAACAGAATCTGATTTAATTAAATTATCAAACATAAACAACAAAAAAGAAAAAATAAAAAAATTTCAAGAAGAGACACAGGCAATAAAGCAAGAACTTTTTCATTTGGAAAAAAGAAGAAAATTTCTTGAGAATAATTTTGATGAAAATTCTAATATTGAACAAAAATATGAAACAGCAAGAATTGAAATTCAAGAAATTTCTTTAAGGAGCAAAGAGAATATTAATTCTGAAATTTCTTTTAAAAAAAGAGAATTTGAACGTTCAAAAATAAGATTAAAGCAACTTTTACGTGATGAAGAAGATTTAAATGAAGAAATTGCGATTATTAAAGATAATTTAAACCAAAAGCAAGAAATTTTAGAAAAAAAGAGAAAACAAGATGAAGAGCTTAATAAAAAATTTAAAAAATTAGTTTTAGAAAGAGATTCTCTTCAAGTTAAAATAAGACAAGGCGATTCAGAACTTTCTCTTAAACAAAATTTAATTTACAATCTAGAACAAGATGTAAATAATTTTAAAATTGAAAAAGCAAGAGTTGACGCTGAAATAGAAAATTTAGAGTCAGAAATGTCTCAATTTAAAGACGCAAATATAATTAAAGCAACAAAAGAATCTTTAATAAGCAGGTTAAACAAAATTCAAGAAATCTTAATGAAAATAGGTTCTGTTAATCTCCGCTCTCTTGAAGTTTATGATGAGATTAAAAAAGAATATGATTCTATTAAGGAAAAAGTTGATATTCTTGAAAATGAAAAAGAATCAATTCTTAAAATTATCCATGAAATCGATATTAAAAAGAAAAAAACTTTTCTAAAGACTCTTTCAGATTTAAATGAAATTTTTTCAAGAAATTTTTCTCAATTAAGCACAAAAGGGCAGGTTTTTCTTGAATTAGAAAATAAAAAAGAACCCTTTAAAGGCGGTGTTAATATAATTGTAAAAACAGGACATGGAAAATATTTCGATGTCACTTCTCTTTCAGGAGGAGAACAGACTCTTGTCGCATTATCTTTAATTTTTGCAATACAAGAACTAAATCCTTATTGTTTTTATATCCTCGATGAAATTGATGCCGCTTTAGATAAAAGAAATTCAGAAAGATTAGCAAATCTTCTTAAGAAATATATGCAAAAAGGCCAATATCTTGTAATCTCTCACAACGACGAGATAATAAATAATGCAACAAATTTATATGGAATTAGTATGCATAAGGGAATCTCTAAGATTGTCAGTTTAAAAATTTAAAATTCTTCAATAAGAGGGGGGATTATTGCTGTTTCTTCAATAGGAGTTTGTGTTTTTACTGCAAGATTGCTTTTAACATTAATTTCTATAGCAATAACTTTTTCTTCAAGAATATTTTTTAAAGGAACTTGAAATAAATGTCCTGGGCGGTTAAATGTATTAACAATAACAAAACCCTCATTTCTTTTCATCTCTAAACCATGAATAGAATATAATTGATTATTTTTTAAAAAAATAGCCCCTTTTATACCTTTAAAATAAAGATAATCTTTAATTGTTTGAGGGTATTCTTCTGTATTCATTTTATTTTAAAAAATAAATGGAGAAAGAAAAAATAAAAAAAATAAAAAAAATAAAATTAGTAATAACTTTCTCCAAATTCTTCTGCCTTTTCAGGTTTCTTTCCTATTAAAACAATTAATACTACTAGCAATACTAAAAAGATTATTGCTAGAATAACTGTTAATACAACAATTGGACTTGTAACTGATTTCTCTTCTTCAACAGATTGGAAAGTGAAAGAACCTACAAGTTCTCCGCTCATAGTCAACACATTAACTGTGTAGTCTTCTGAGTCTGGACTAACTTCAACTGTTTTACTTTCTCCTGCCGGAACAGTAACAAAACTTTCACTTGTTGGTGAAACTACTTTGTAAATCTTTAACTTTTCAGTTGGATTTACAATAAGCAAATCATTTCCAGCTTTCATAACTGTGCTTGGAAAGTCATTATTCACAACAATTTGTTTTGTTTTGCTTAAATCAAGGTCATCATTAGAAACTTCAATTTCTAATGTATATATTCCTGATTCAACATCATATGGCATTTGAAGAAAAATTCTACCATTTGTTGTAGTAGAATCATCATCTTTGCTGTCATTTTCAATTGCCACAAGGTCACCAAAGTAAACAGTTCTTTCAACACCATCTATTGCAGAAATCTTAGCGCTAACATATAAGTCACTTAAATCATTGTAACCTATATTTTTTAATACAATATCTACTGGGAAATTTTCTCCAGCATCAACTGTATTCGCTGTTACAATTGACATTACATTAGCTTCATATGAAGGTCTTTGAACTCTAAGAGAATACTCTTTTACAGTTTTAACATTACCATTTTTCTTAACTGTAACAGTTAGAGTAATGTCTTCACTTAGTTCATCTTTAAGTTCATAAGGAACTTCAAGATTTAATGTTTTGACATATCTCTTTCCATTCTCTACGTCAAAAGAAGGAGTCATGTCACTAACATCTGCCTTGTCACCTTCAATTTCTGCTTTAACAGTTACATCAGATGAATCAATGATTGAGTTAAACGCTACTCTAACATTAACTGTATCTCCTGCAATCACAGCTAAATTATTAGAACTAACATCCTCATCATTTAACTTAACATTTAAGTTGTTTGTTACACCTGCTGCACTTACAGTAGCTGCTAAGAGAATCATACAAGCCACTGCAAAGAAAGAAACTATAAGTTTCTTCGCGTTCATTTTTTGGTTTTTTGTATACATTTAATTATGCAGAAAATTTTTTTCTGCAATAAAACTATGTTATGTTTTCTTTATAAACTTTATGGTGACAACAAATAAAGGTAATTATAAAGTTACACTACTTGTAACTAACACTTAGTTTATTTTTATTATTCTTAGTGCATATACCTATAGAATTAAATCAAATAGCTTTTTCAAGCTCTTTGCTTATTTCTCCTAGATTTTCTACAATATAAGAATGGAGCTTTTGAATCATTATATTTTGCAATTCTTCTTTTAAGATTCCATGGCATCTTGAAAGGTCAGATTCAGGGGAAACAATACTCCCTAAGGGAACAAAACAATCCATCTCTTTATTAATTAAACTTTGTTTGCTATAATCTCCTTTTTTGACTTCTAGAATTTTACTACTTATTATGCAATTATTTTTTTCTTTGCCTTTAATTAAGTATTGCCATGTTACATCTTTTTCATCATTAATAAAAAGAGTTCTAGCACATTGTTTCTGATGCGCCTGAAAACAACTAAGGTCTTTGCATGTATAGTGAAAATAAAAAGTAAAATATATTGCTAAACCTATTAAGATTACTAATACTATCGCAATTATTGCAATCCAATCGCCTCTTCTCATAAACTAAATTAATAAAAGAGATATTTAAAGGTTTTTAAAAATAAAAAATTAGGGATTTTTATCCCTAATTACAAACTTAATAATTGAATATTTGTATCAGTTGTTGCAAAATTTTTTGCAACAATTGCTTGAACCCTTGCTTCTTCTGCAGCTTTTATTATAGGGTTTGTAACAATGCCATCTATAATTACAACCAAAGGCTTTTCCTTCATTCTTTTTAAAGAATTAATCAAAGTTTTTTCTGGAATCTTCTTTATCTCTTCTAATGATTCATTAAGCAAAATAGCTTTTCCACTTCCTTTGTTTTTATCAGAAAGTTCTTTAAGTTTTTTCTTTTCATCTGATTTAATTTTTATCTTTTCAGATTCTTCAGATTTTTTCTCTTTTGCGTATTTATTTTTTCCAAAATAATCCTCTGTTTTTACTTTTTTTCTAAGGTTCATAAGAATTTCTTTCCCAGTAAGTTCTTCAACTTCCTTCCCATCTGGAGCCATAGCAATATACTTTATGTCTGCATTATCAGTTACATTTTGTATAATCAATTTTCCTCCTCTGTCTCCATCAACAAAAAGAGTAATCTCTTTTTCTTTACTTAGTTTCTTTATTGCATCAGGAAGTTTTGTTCCATTCATAGCAATTACATTCTTAATTCCATTTTTCATTAGATTTAAGACATCTGCTCGTCCTTCGACTACAATTATCTCTTTTTCAGAAAGATCCCCTGACGGAAGCTGCTCTTCGCCATATAAACTAACCTCTCCCATTCTGGTAGATTCTTTAATCTCTTTAGAGATTTCTCTAGAATTTGATGAGCCTTCTATTTCTTGCATTAATTTTTTTGCTCTTTCTAAAATGTATTCTCTTTTACTTCCTCTAACATCCTCGATTTTCTCTACTTCTATCTGAGCATCGCTTGGCCCAATTCTCTCGATTGTTTCAATTGCAGCTGCAATAAGAGTTGTTTCTGATTGGTCTAAAGCAGTAGGAATTTTTATTGTGCCTGTTGTTTTTTTATTCTTTCTTTCTAATTCAACTTCAATTCTTCCTATTTTTCCTTCTTTTTGAAGTTCTCTCATTTCTAAATCAGCACCTAATAATCCTTCTGTTTGCCCAAAAACAGCCCCAATTACATCAGGTTTTTCTAATGCTCCTTCAGCTGTAAAATTTGCATGTATCATATATTTGATTGATACAGGACTTATTTTTGCCATATTTTTTTTCCTATTATTTAATTTTTACAAAACTTAAGTTTTGTCAATTAGAAAAATACCATACTTTCAACTTTTTTCACTTAAAATAGCTGATTTGCTAAGACAAGCGTGATTTTGATTATGATTAAATGATAATCTAATAATGATATCCTTCTAATATTTATTAAATATTATATTGGTATTTAAAGGTTTTGATTTTTAAGCCTCTTTAAAGCCATGTATTCTCTAATTTTTCCAAGATTTTCATATAATTCTAAAATTTTTTCTTGAATTTCTTTTTTCTCTCTATCTGATAAATTCATTTTAAGAAGTTTTTCATAAATCTTTAAAGCACTATTTTTTTTCCTTTTTGTTTCAAGCAATTTTGCATGTCTTTTATAAAATTCTTTGATTGTAATAAAGATTTCAATTTTTTCAGATGCATTTGCCTCTCTCATTGCCTTTTTCATTGCTTCATCTGTTTCATTAAATTTTCCTGCAAGAATATATAACCCTGCTTCTTTTAAATGATATCGTCTTTTTTCAGAAAAAGCAATAGATTCGATAGCAAGATTATTGCATATTTTTGCAGCATCTATATACATTGTTTTTTTCTCATAAATCTCTTCTAATTTTTCATGAATAAATCTTCTGACTTGTTGAGAAACTTTTTGATTTAATAACTTTGTGAGATAATCTATTTGAATAAAATCTCCTTTATTCTCTAGCTCTTTTTTAATTTCTAATATGCTTATGTCTTTATTTAACATAAAAAAATATTATAAAAGAAGTATTTAAGGATTATGAAGTTTCAGCAACTAAATCTCCTCTTTTTTGGTTTATTCCTAATTTTTCTTCAATAATCTTCCTAAGCCTGCTTTCTTGGCGAGGCTTAAATAATCCCATAACTTCAACATCTAAGAAATTATCTAAGGGTAATTCAGAATCTCTTTTTACTTTTTCACTTGCAATTTCCTCTCCATTATCTCTTAATCTTGCTTCATACAAATCAATGTGATATAATATTAAAGTTCCTCCTTGAGGTTTTTCCATTTCTTCAGGTGTTCTAAATCCTATAAAAGCATCTTTTCCTCTTCCAACTACATATATCTCTCTTTCTTGAATTTGACTTAAATCTTTTATTCTTTCTGAATGATTTCCTAAATATTCTATATTCATTTTATTAATAAGATTAGAATTGAAATTTATTTCTTTTTAACAATCTCAGTGCACATTCCTGCTGCAACTGTTACTCCAGCATCTCTTACTGCAAATCTTGACATATAAGGATTTTCAGAATTTGTTTCTAATGCTAAATTTCCTATAGGTTTTATTCTTACTTTTGCAGTATCTCCATTCTTTAAAAAATCTGGATGTTCTTTTATTGCTTCCCCTGTTTTTGGGTCAATCTGTTCAATAAGTTCAACAAATTGACAAGGAACTTGAGCAGTATGAACATGAAATACAGGAGTATATCCCTTGGCGAGTACAGTAGGATGATTAATCACAGTTATAGTTGCAATAAATTCTTCTACAACTGGAACTGGCTTTGCTGCATCACAAATAACATCTCCTCTCGCAATATCTTTTTTACCAACTCCTCTAATATTAATTCCAACATTGTCTCCAGCAACAGCTTCTGGAAGAGATTCATGATGCATCTCAATAGTTTTAACTTCTCCTTCAATTCCTTCTCCTGTTCTTCCAGGAAGAACTTTAACTTTCATTCCTTGTTTCATAATCCCTGTTTCAATTTTACCAACAGGAACTGTTCCAATACCTGTAATTTCATAAACATCTTGAACAGGCATTCTCATTGGTAAAT